>NZ_JBFAHW010000043.1:0-81607 GCF_040654355.1 Streptomyces sp. NPDC050704
GGTGCGGTCCGACAACACACGACACGGGGTCTGGGGCGGAGCCCCAGGGGACGGGACGGGTAGGGGCGGCGGGGGCGAAAAAGCCTACAACCGTGGATCCACCGGCTCGGACTCCAGCGCCAGCACCCCGAACACCGCCTCATGCACACGCCACAACGGCTCCCCCTCCGCCAGCCGATCCAACGCCTCCAACCCCAGCGCATACTCCCTGATCGCCAACGACCGCTTGTGGTTCAGGAACCGCCCCCGCAGCCGGTCAAGATTCTCGGGCCGCGTGTACTCGGGCCCGTAGATGATCCGCAGGTACTCCCGCCCCCGGCACTTGATCCCGGGCTGCACAAGCCGCCCCTCCCCACTGCGCACCACAGCCTCGACGGGCTTGACGACCATGCCCTCGCCCCCACGCCCGGTCATCTCCAGCCACCAGTCGACCCCGGCCTGCACCGACGCGGGATCACCCGTGTCGACGAACAGCCGCCGAGTGGTCTGCAGCAGCCCGGACGGATCCCCCGCCACCAGCCGGTCGATCAGCGCCAGCTGCTCGTCGTGCGGCACGGCCGCCAGACTCCGCCCCCGCACGGCAAGCACCTGGAAGGGAGCCAGCCGCACACCGTCAAGCCCGGACGTGGCCCAGCAGTACCGCCGGTACGCCTCGGTGAAGGAGGCAGCGTCGGCGGCCCGTTCCCGCTGCTTCACCAGCAGGTCCTGTACGTCGACACCGCGCGCCGCGGCCCCTTCGAGCGCGGCGACCGCCCCCGGGAACACCGCCCCGGCCGCCGCCCCGACCGCGGCGTACTGCGAGCGCAGCAGCCCGGACGCCTTGAGCGACCACGGCATCAACTCGGCGTCCAGAAGCACCCAGTCGGTCTCCAGCTCCGCCCACAGCCCGGCCTCGGTCACGGCTGCCCGTACCCGCCCGAGGATCTCCTCGGTGACGGCGACGTCGTCGAAGAACGGCCGCCCGGTACGGGTGTACAGCGAACCGGTCACCCCTCCCGTCCCGAACCGCTCCCGCGCGACCTCCGCGTCCCGGCACACCAGCGCGACCGCCCGCGACCCCATGTGCTTCTCCTCGCACACGACCCGCGCGACCCCGTCCGCCGCGTACTGCGCGAAGGCTTCGACAGGGTGCTCCAAGTAGCCCTCCACGCGCGAGGTCGCGGTCGGCGCCATCGTCGGCGGCAGGTACGGCAGCAGCCGCGGGTCCACGGCGAAGCGGCTCATGACCTCCAGGGCCGCGGCGGCGTTCTCCTCTCGTACGGCGACCCGTCCGGTGTGCCGGGTCTCGACGACCCGGCGGCCGTGCACGTCGGCGAGGTCGAGCGGGCGTCCGTCCTGTCCGCCTGGTGCCTCGGTGCGCAACGGCCTGGTCGGCTCGTACCAGACCCGCTCGGCCGGTACGTCGACGAGCTCGCGCTCCGGCCAGCGCAGCGCGGTGAGCTTGCCGCCGAACACGGCACCGGTGTCCAGGCAGATGGTGTTGTTCAGCCAGGTGGCCTCCGGCACGGGTGTGTGGCCGTAGACGACCGCGGCCCGGCCCCGGTAGTCCTCCGCCCACGGGTACCGCACCGGCAGCCCGAACTCGTCGGTCTCGCCGGTCGTGTCGCCGTACAGCGCGTGCGAGCGCACCCGTCCCGACGTACGCCCGTGGTACTTCTCGGGCAGCCCTGCGTGGCAGACGACGAGCCGCCCGCCGTCGAGTACGTAGTGACTGACGAGCCCGTCCACGAACTCCCGTACCCGCTGCTTGAATTCCTCGCTCTCCCCCGCCATCTGCTCGATCGTCTCGGCGAGCCCGTGGGTGTGCTGGACCTTGCGGCCCTTGAGGTAACGGCCGTACTTGTTCTCGTGGTTGCCGGGCACGCACAGCGCGTCGCCCGAGGCCACCATGGACATCACGCGGCGCAGTACGCCGGGGCTGTCCGGGCCGCGGTCGACGAGGTCGCCGACGAAGACGGCCGTACGGCCCGCCGCGTGCACGCCGTCCACGTAGCCCAACTTGCCGAGCAGCGACTCCAGTTCGGAGGCGCAGCCGTGGATGTCGCCGATGATGTCGAACGGGCCGGTGAGGTGGGTCAGGTCGTTGAACCGCTTCTCGGTGCGGACCTCGGCGCTCTCGATCTCCTCCACACCCCGCAGGATGTGCACCTTCCGGAACCCCTCGCGCTCCAAGTGCCGCAGCGAGCGCCTCAGTTCACGGGTGTGCCGCTGGATGACGCGGCGCGGCATGTCGGCGCGGTCGGAGCGGGACGCGTTGCGCTCGGCGCACACCTCCTCGGGTACGTCGAGCACGATGGCGATGGGCAGCACGTCGTGCTTCCTGGCGAGTTCGATCAGCTGCTTGCGGCTCTCGGACTGCACGCTGGTCGCGTCGACGACGGTGCGCCGGCCCGCCGCGAGCCGCTTGCCCGCGATGTAGTTCAGGACGTCGAAGGCGTCCCGGCTGGCGCTCTGGTCGTTCTCGTCGTCGGCGACGAGCCCTCGGCAGAAGTCGCTGGAGATGACCTCGGTCGGCTTGAAGTGCCTGCGGGCGAAGGTGGACTTGCCCGAGCCGGACGCGCCGATCAGCACCACGAGGGAGAGATCGGTGACGGGCAGGGTACGAGCCTTGTTGTCGCTGCTGTTCTCGCTGCTGGTCATGCGGCCTTCTCCTCCTTCGCGGTCCGGGTCTTCGCGGTCCGGGTCTTCACGGTCTGGGTCTTCACGGTGAAGACGGCCATCTGGGTCGGCGGCCCCACCTCCGGGTCGTCGGGCCCGACGGGCACGAACTCGACGCCGTAGCCGTGCCGTTCGGCCACCGTCTGCGCCCAGGTCCGGAACTCCTCGCGGGTCCACTCGAAGCGGTGGTCGCCGTGCCGGACGTGACCGGCGGGGAGGGTCTCCCAGCGGACGTTGTACTCGACGTTCGGCGTCGTCACGATCACGGTCCGGGGGTGCGCGGACCCGAACACGGCGTACTCCAGGGCGGGCAGCCGCGGCAGGTCGAGGTGCTCGATGACCTCGCTGAGTACCGCGGCGTCGTACCCCTTGAGCCGCTTGTCGGTGTACGCGAGCGAGCCCTGCACGAGCTTGACGCGCTCGGCCTGTCGCTCCCCCATCCGGTCCAGCTTGAGCCGCCGGGAGGCGATGGTGAGCGCCCGCATCGAGACGTCGACACCGACGATCTCGGTGAAGCGCGTGTCCTTGAGCAGCTCCTGCACCAACTGGCCCTGACCGCAGCCGAGATCGAGCACCCGGCCGACGTCGGCGGCCCGCAGCGCGGCGACGATCGCGTCCCGCCGCAGTACGGCGAGCGGCACGGGCTTCTCGTCCGTGTCCTGGGTCTCGTCGACGGCGTTGTCGATCTCCTCGACCTCGCTGTCGTCCGCCTCGGCGAGCCGGACGAGTTCCAGCCGCTCCATGGCCTGCCTGGTCAGCGACCAACGCCGCGACAGATAGCGGCTGGTGATCAGCTTCTGCTCCGGGTGGTCGGGCAGCCAGCCCTCCCCGGCCCGCAGCAGTTTGTCGACCTCGTCGGACGAGACCCAGTAGTGCTTGGCGTCGTCGAGCACCGGCAGGAGTACGTACAGGTGCCGCAGCGCCTCGGCCAGCCGCAGCTCACCCTCCAGTACGAGGCTCACGTACCGCGAGTCGCCCCACTCGGGAAACTCGGTGTCCAGCGCGACGGGCTCCGCCGCCACCGTCCAGCCGAGCGGTTCGAAGAGCGCCCGTACGAGATCGGCGCCGCCGCGGGCCGGCAGTGCGGGTACCTCGATGCGCAGGGGCAGCGGCCGCCCGGGCAGCTCCGGCCTCGCGAGGCAGGTGCCCTTCATCGCGCTGGAGAACACACTGCTCAGCGCCACGGCGAGCAGGGACGACGCGGCGTACGGCCGGTCGTTGACGTACTGCGCGAGGGCCGCGTCCGGGGCTCCGCCGCGGCCCTTGCCCTTGCCGCGCCGGACCAGCGCCACGGCATCGACCTCCAGCAGCAGCGCGGCCGTGCAGCGCTCGGCGCTCGCCTCGGGGTAGAGGACGTGCGCCTTGCCGTAGGAGGTGGAGAACGCCTGCGCCTTCTCGGGATGCTTGTGCAGCAGAAAGCCGAGGTCGGTCGCGGGGCGCTCTGGGGTGCCGTGGGTACTGATCGTCAGGAACACAGTGGGTATGCCTCGAAACGCTGTCGACGGGAGCGCGCGCTTCGGTGATCACGGCTCCTGGCCCTTCCTCACCTCGTGACGGTGCACACGCCGCGCTGCGGTCAGCCGCCCACGCAGCGCCCCGTCTCCGGCGCGCCTGCACAACGTACAGCGAACGCCCCAGGCGGACTCACGAATTTTCCCGAGCGGAAGGGCCTCGGTTCATGCGGGGCGGCCGGCCCCGGTGGTGAGTGTGCTCCTCCCGGTCCCCCAGGCGAGCAGAGCGAAGCCCAGGGCGAAGCCGAGCATCGTCCATACGCCGCGGGGCCAGAAGATGTGGCTGTCGACGAAGAACCAGCCGGCCACGAGGAGTACCGCCGTGCCGGGAAGGACCCGGACGCCGTGTCTGGGGAACAGCGCGACCGCCGTGGCCGCGACGGCGCCGATGAGGGCGTAGGCGCCGGCCTGCCCGAGCGCCTCACCCGTGTCGTAGAGCGGGCGCTTGATCGGCCCCAGGCTCGCTGTCCCGGCGGCGTGCTCGACCGCGGTGCCGGCCGCGATGCCGGCGACCGCGTCGAGTCCTGTGTAGAAGGACGCGTAGGTGAAGGCACCGAGCCAGGCCAGCACGGTGGCGGCGCCCGCGAGGTCCGGGCGGGGCCGGCGCCACAGCGGAACGAGTAGGCCGACCGTGAGCAGCGGAAACAGCGGCAACAGGGCGATGTGCAACTGCGCCCAGTCCGCGGCCGTCGATCTGGACAGCCCATGCGGGTGCGCGATACCCGCCGCAGCCAGTAGAAGGGGTGCGGCGGTCACGAGGGCGATGCTTCGGATGGTCGACACGCTGCGAGCGTAGGCACGTGACGTCACCCGATTCGGCCGCGTAAGAGTTTCGTAAGACAGTCCGTGCCCCACAACCGAACTGACTGACCTGGAACGGCCACTCCGCGGGCGGCCGCTCCGCGTCTCACGGCTTGCGTGCGACGCCGCCCACGGCGATGACCTCACCGGAAGTGCTGACCGTTTCGGGGTCGGGCCGCCAGTCGGTGATGGGGACGACGCCGGGATCCAGCAGTTCCAGGCCGTCGAAGAAACCGCCGAGCTCCTCGGGGCTGCGGAGGTAGTACGGGGCCGCCCCGCTCTCGTTGTAGCGCTGGGTGGCTTCGGCGTTGGCCTTGTTCGTGTTCACGCTGTCGTTGAACGCGAAGTAGCTGCCGGACGGAAATGCCCCCATCAGCGTGCCGACGATGGCCCGCGCCTCGTCGTAGTCGGCGATGTGCCCGCTGACCTGCATCAGCGTGAGGGCGACCGGCTGTTCGAAGTCCAGCGTCCTGACCGCCTGCCGCAGGACGGCCTCGGGGTCGTGCAGATCGGCGTCGAGGTAGTCAGTCACCCCCTCGCGCGAGCTGGTCAGCAGCACCCGGGCATGGGCCAGTACCAGAGGGTCGTTGTCCACGTAGACGATGCGGGCGTCGGGGGCCACCCGCTGGGCGATCTCATGGGTGTTGTCCGCCGTCGGCAGACCCGTGCCGATGTCGAGGAACTGCCGGATCCCGGCCTCACCGGCCAGATGACGCACGGCCCTGCCGAGGAAGGCCCGCGAGTCACGGGCGAGATCGGTGATGCCCGGGAAGATCGCCTGGAAGGCGTCACCCAGCTCGTGGTCGACGACGTAGTTGTCCTTGCCGCCGAGCCAGTAGTTCCACACCCGGGCCGAATGCGGCACCGACGTGTCGATCTTCGCTGACGCCGCTGTCCTGCTGGAACCGGCCGAATCCTGCGTCACCGGGCAACCTCCGTGGTGGGAACGATCGCTTGCTTCAGGGATACGAGGGATACAAACGTAGAGCCATCGACTGTCGACTCACCATGTCTGGCAGGAAGTTCATCGTGCGGGGCGGGCTCGGCCCTGCCCCCGGCCAGGCCTTTTCCCACCGGCCGGGAGAACGGGACGAGCCCGCGACGGTCGTCGACCGACGGATCGCCCGAGCCACGGCGACCGCCGACTACTGGACTGCTCGGCTACTGCAGCTGCGACTGCACCTGGGCCGAGATCAGGTCCAGGTGGTCCAGGTCGTCGAGGTCGAGGATCTGGAGGTAGATGCGCTGGGCGCCGATCTCCGCGTACCGGCCGATCTTGTCGGCGACCTCGTCGGGGGAACCGGCCAGGCCGTTGGCCTTCAGCTCCTCGACCTCGCGGCCGATCGCGGCGGCCCGGCGGGCCACCTCCGCGTCGTCCTTGCCCACGCAGGCGACGAGCGCATTGGAGTACACGAGGTCGGTCCCCTTGCGGCCGGCCTCCTCCGCCGCCGTCCGCACCCGGGCGAACTGGCGCTCGCTGTCCTCGACCGACGCGAACGGCATGTTGAACTCGTCGGCGTACCGGCCCGCGAGGCGCGGGGTGCGGGTCGCGCCGTGGCCGCCGATGAGCACCGGCACCTTGGACTGCGCGGGCTTGGGCAGCGCGGGTGAGTCGGTGAGCTGGTAGTGGGTGCCGTCGTAGCTGAAGGTCTGGCCGGCCGGCGTCTCCCACAGGCCGGTGACGATCGCCAGCTGCTCCTCCAGGCGGGCGAACTTCTCCTTCGGGAACGGGATGCCGTACGCCTTGTGCTCCTCCTCGAACCAGCCCGCGCCCAGGCCCAGTTCGACACGGCCGCCGGACATCTGGTCGACCTGGGCGACCTGGATCGCCAGGACGCCGGGCAGGCGGAACGTACCGGCGGTCATCAGCGTGCCGAGGCGGATGCGCTTGGTCTCCCTGGCCAGGCCGGCGAGGGTGAGCCAGGCGTCCGTGGGGCCCGGGAGGCCGTCCGTCGAACCCATCCGGAGATAGTGGTCGGAGCGGAAAAAGGCATCAAACCCCAGGTCTTCGGTGGCCTTCGCCACGGTGAGCAGGGTGTCGTAGGTCGCCCCTTGCTGGGGCTCGGTGAAGATTCGAAGATCCATGCCTCCATCCTGCACGCTCGAACGCCGGTCAACCTCATCGGTCCCACCGGTCAGCCTCGCCCCCGGTCGGGTGAAAATCCGTCAACCCCGCACCTTGGGCCGGCCTTCGCCAGTGACCCGCATCCGCGGTGATCGTTGGCTCGGGCGGAGCCGGAGCGTCCGCGCCCGGCACGTTGCTGGTTCTCCCCGTGGGGGAGGTCGAAGGCCGAGGAGGCCGTCATGTCCCAGGAAGCCGTTCCGTCGTCGCAGCCCAAGAGTTTGCTGCAACAGATGGAGGAGCTGATGGCGGCGCTCAATGCGGATCTGTCTCAGCTCGATGCCGATTTCCAGCAGTCGGCCTCGCCTGCCGCCCCGGCCGAGGAGACCGACCGCGTCTGACGGCCGGCCCGGAGAGACAGACGGACGGACGGACGGACGGACGGACGGCGCCTGCGGCGGGGCCAAGAACCCCCTACCCCGCCGCCGCCCCTTGATCCCGTACAGCAAGTCTTCGGAGCATCTCGAGTACCCGGTCCCGGGACTCGTCCGCCGCGTCGATGGCTTCCATGCACTGCCAGTACGTCGCCTCGTCGTCCGCCGCGCAGGCGATCCCGACGAGGGCGATGCCGACCTCGCCGAGGAGGCCGCCGAGGTCGAGAAGGGCCCGTCGGGCATCGCCGAGTTCGGTGAGCTGGGCCGCGCGTAAGCGTCCTGATTCGAGCAACGGCGGGTCCAGCACCCCGCATCCCCGACCGGCCAGCTCGGTCAACCCCAGTGCCTCGCCGCGTAATTCGGGTGGCCCCGAGACCGCCAGCCGACTGCCGATCGCCTGGGCGAGGGCCTGCGCCTGCCAGGCCTCCGCCATGATCACGAGAGCGTCACCGCTCCCCATCAGGGCACGCCTGCTCGCGCCGATGAGCCGCACCGCGTCCATCCGCTGCCCCCGTCTGTCCCGACGCGCTCTTCACACGCCTGCCCGCACTCCGCCTGTCCACTACCCAGAGTGAGGTCACTCGGGACGAAAAGCCAGAGGAAGCCTGAAATCTGTGGACAACGAGTTGGATGTGGATAGATCGACAACTCCGGAGAGTGACAAACGGGGTTTTCGAGTCCCTTTCCGGGTCGGTCAGGGCCCCTCTCCCACCGGAAACCTCCGTTCATTCCGGTCGATCTTCGCATCGAGCGCCGCAAGGGGATCGATACCGAGCACCTCGCACAGCTGCAGCAAGTAGGCCAGCACATCGGCGACTTCGTCCGTCACACGCGGCGCCCTCTCCGGGTCGTCCATCACCCCGGACGACTCCTCGGGCGTCAACCACTGGAAGATCTCGACGAGTTCGGATGCCTCCACACTGAGCGCGGCGACGAGGTTCTTGGGCGTGTGATAGGGCTGCCAGTTCCGCGCCGCCGCGAACTCCGCCAGCCTGCGCTGCAATGTCGGCACATCAAGTTCGGTCACGGCTAAAGGTCTACCACCGTGACGCCGTCCACCCCCGCCGCCCAGGACGCGTCGCTCACGGCCCCCACCAGCCGGATGTGCCCGCGTTCGCACATCCGCGCCGCCAGCCGTACCAGCCCGTCCCGCTGCCGTGCGTCCAGATCGCGGTCGAACCCGTCGGCCAGCACGGTGAGCGTCTGCAGTGCCGCGGGTACCTCGCCGGCCGGGTCGACCGCCAGCACCCCCGGCCCGGTGAGCAGCACCAGGGCCAGTGCGAGATACCTCAACTCCCCGTCTCCCAGCAGTCCGAGAGGCGTCCGCACTCCGTCGCCCCGGTCGAGCACCGCCCATACCGTCCCGGCGGCCCCGTCGGCCGGCCGCTCGGCCAGCAGGTCGTGGACCGGTCCCGCGCAGCCCGCCCGGACCGCATCGACCAGGAGGCCGTGCCGGCGCCCGCACTCCGACCGGGTGCGCCACAGCACTTCGGCGAGGTTCTCGCAGCCTCCCAGCAGGCGGCCCGCGCCGAGCGGCACGGCGGTCCGCATGGCGCGGGGCAGCGGATCGCAGGCGAAGACGGACCGCAGGGCGACCACCATCTGCTCGGCGGCGGCGAGGACTTGGCGCTGACCGTCCGTCTTGCCCGCGACCCGGAGGGGCAGCAGCGCCGTACCGAGGCGATCGTCGGGGAGCGGGGCCCGGGTCACCGGGGACGAGCCCGCCGTGTGCCAGGCCGCCTGGACGGTACGCCGGCTCGGGTCGCGCAGGGCCGTCTCCAGCAGGGTCAGTCCGCCCGCCGTCAACCGCTCGCCCACGATGCGGAGTTCGGGCTCGGCCTGCACCGCGACATCGAGGCGTACGGGACCTTCGGGGCCGTCCGCCGTGCAGCCGATGCGGAAGCCGCGCCGCCGCTGGGCGTCGGGCCGGGCCCGCTCGGGCACACAGGCGGCGGGGTCCGGGAACACCTCGCCCAGCTCGGCGCCGCCGCCCAGCCGGGCCAGTGCCTCGTACGCCCGCAGGGCACTCGACTTGCCGCTGCCGCTGAGCCCGGTGAAGAGGCTGAGCGGCCCGAGGGGGAATCCGGCGCGGCGGTGCGTCGCGAACGCGGAGAGCCGCAGTTCGGTGACGCTCGGCCGGTTCCCGGGGGATGACACGGTCATATCCGGACGGTAGGGCTCCGCCTCGGGACGAACCGTTTCGCCCGTAGGACCTTCCTACGTTCGAGGGACCGGACCGAGGGGTCCGGCCGGGACGCGGACGGGGGAGAGCCGGCCGGAGGAGCGGAAAGTCAGGCCCCGGGAATCCCCGCTCCCTCCATCAGTCCGCCCACCTCGGTGCCCGGCGGCGTGAGAAGGAACACGTTCCGGTCGACCCGGTGCATCCCGCTCGCGAGCCCGAAGACAACGCCGGTGCTGAAGTCGAGTACGCGCTTGGCAACGTCCGTCTCCGCGCCGGTGAGGTCGAGAAGGACGGGGATACCGGCCATCAGGGTCTCGGCGACGTCGCGGGCGTCCGCGAAGATGTTGACGCGGAGCACCACGAAACGGCGCCGCGCCTCGGTCTGCGCCTCCGGGATCGACCGGTGGTCGACCTGCGACGGCCAGGCATCACGGCCTCGCAGCGGTACGACCTGGGCGAGCCCTTCCCACTGTTCATCGGTGACGTCGTGGCTGTTCACCGGCTCCCCCCGACCTGACTCGCACTGATTACCTGCACCGGCCAATTCTTGCGCATGGTCACCCGTTCGGCCCAACAGCGACACGGGCCGCAAACCCGGTCGTGCGTCACACGGCTCCCTCACAGCGCGTTCGCGGCGACTGTGTGACGGGCGTAACCCTCCAAGATCGCGCCATGTGACACAGGCGTAACGGGCAATTCGTACGCTCACGGACCGAGGTTCCGTAGAACCGAGGTTCCGTAGCGGAGAAGGGCAGCCCGTGACCACGACCACCCCCACGACGCAGGTGCGCACCGTCTGCTCGTACTGCGGCGTGGGCTGCGGAATGGTTCTGGACATCGGGATGGGGCCCGACGGGCGGCGTACGGTCCTCAAGGCGTACGGGGACAAGGCGCACCCTGCAAACTTCGGCCGGCTGTGCACCAAGGGCGCGACCACGGCCGACATGCTCGCCGCGCCCGGACGGCTCTCCACCGCTCTCGTACGGGACGACCGCGGGGCGGAGCCGGTGCCCGCGTCGGTCGACGACGCGATCGCCCAGACCGCTCGGCGGCTGCGCGCGGTCATCGACGAGCACGGCCCGGACGCCTTCGCCTTCTATGTCTCCGGGCAGATGAGCCTGGAGGCCCAGTACCTGGCGAACAAGCTGGCCAAGGGCTTCGTACGGACGAACCAGATCGAGTCGAACTCCCGGCTGTGCATGGCGAGCGCCGGCTTCGGATACAAGCTGTCGCTGGGCGCCGACGGCCCGCCCGGCTCGTACCAGGACTTCGAGAAGGCGGACGTCTTCCTCGTCATCGGTTCGAACATGGCGGACTGCCACCCGATTCTGTTCCTGCGGATGATGGACCGGGTGAAGACGGCGGGCGCGAAGGTGATCGTCGTCGATCCCCGGCGCACCGCGACCGCCGACAAGGCCGATCTGTTCATGAAGATCAAGCCGGGTACGGATCTGGCCCTGCTGAACGGCCTGCTGTACCTGCTTCACGAGAACGGGCACACCGATCCCGGCTTCATCGCCGCCCACACCGAGGGCTGGGAGGCGATGCCCGGTTTCCTGGCCGACTACGCGCCCGCGGCGGTCTCGGAGATCACTGGCATTCCGCAGGACGACATACGCGAGGCCGCCCGGCTGATCGGCGAGGCGGGCGAGTGGATGAGCCTGTGGACCATGGGCCTGAACCAGTCCACGCACGGCACCTGGAACACGAACGCCCTGGTCAACCTGCATCTCGCGACCGGAGCGATCTGCCGCCCGGGCTCGGGGCCCTTCTCGCTCACCGGGCAGCCCAACGCCATGGGCGGCCGTGAGATGGGGTACATGGGGCCCGGTCTGCCGGGGCAGCGGTCCGTTCTCGTCGACGACGAGCGTGCCTTCGTCGAGGAGCTGTGGGAGCTGCCGCCGGAGACCCTCCGCAAGGACGGGGTCGGGCGGGGCACGGTCGAGATGTTCCAGAAGATGGCGGACGGTGAGATCAAGGCCTGCTGGATCATCTGTACCAACCCCGTCGCCTCGGTGGGGAACCGCAAGACCGTCATCGAGGGTCTCGAAGCCGCCGAGTTCGTCGTCACGCAGGACGTCTTCGCGGAGACCGAGACCAACGCGTACGCCGATGTCGTACTCCCCGGCGCGATGTGGACCGAGACCGAGGGCGTCCTCATCAACAGCGAGCGCAACCTCACCCTCGCGCGGCCCGCCGTGGAGCCGCCCGGCGAGGCGCTCGCGGACTGGCGGCTCATCGCGCGGGTGGCCTGTGAGATGGGGTACGAGAAGGGCTTCTCGTACGAGAGCGCGGAGGAGGTCTTCGAGGAGATCAAGCGCGCGTGGAACCCGAAGACCGGGTGGGATCTGCGGGGTGTGACGTACGAGCGGCTGCGGGACGTGTCCGTGCAGTGGCCCGCCGCGCGGGAGGACGGTCCTGACCGGAATCCGATCCGGTACGTGGCCTCCGTGGACGGGGACTCCGTCGACGGCGGCTCCGCGGCCGGCGGGCCGGTGTTTCCCACGGCCAGTGGGCGTGCCGTGTTCCACCCGCGGCCGCACATGCCGGCCGCGGAGCTGCCCGACGACGACTTCCCCTTCGTCCTGAACACCGGGCGGCTGCAGCACCAGTGGCACACGCTGACCAAGACGGGGAAGGTCGCCAAGCTCAACAAGCTCAATCCCGGGCCGTTCGTGGAGGTGCATCCCGACGATGCCGCCGGGCTCGGGGTGGCCGAGGGCGACCGGGTCGAGGTCGCCTCGCGGCGGGGGCGGGCCGTGCTGCCCGTGGTGGTGACGGACCGGGTCCAACTCGGGTCTCTCTTCGCGCCGTTCCACTGGAACGATCTCTTCGGTGAGTATCTGAGCATCAACGCGGTGACCAGTGACGCGGTGGATCCGGTGTCGTTCCAGCCGGAGTTGAAGGTGTGCGCGGTGGCGCTGGCGCGGGTGGCCGGGCCGACTCCGGTGGCAGCAGAGCCAGAGCCTGTTGAGGCGATCACACCGACGACTGTCACTCAGGACCCGGTGCGGAACGCCTTCGGTCTCGACCCCAGTCCGCCGCCCGTCCTCACCGCCCAGGAACGCCAGTACCTCACCGGCTTTCTCGCCGGGATCCCCGCGGGCGCGTCCGGCGTGCCCGTACTTCCGCCGGACGCCCCCTTCGACCCCGAACACGCTCTCTGGGTGAACGGCGTCCTCGCCGGGATGTACTCCCGGACGGCCGACGCCCCGCAGGCACCGGCCACGCCGGTGCGCGAAGTCGTCGTCCTCTGGGCCTCCCAGACCGGCAACGCCGAGGAGGTCGCGACCGCGGCCGCCGAGCGGCTCGCCGCCACCGGGCACCGGGCCACGCTCGTCGGCATGGACGACGCCGACCCGCGGGCGCTGCCGCCCGGGGCGGACCTGCTGCTGATCACCAGCACGTTCGGCGACGGTGACGCGCCCGACAACGGCTCCGGTTTCTGGGCGGCGCTGGACACGCCCGAGTCGCCGCGTATGGAGGGGGTGCGCTTCGCCGTGCTGGCCCTCGGCGACTCCTCGTACGACGACTTCTGCGGGCACGGCCGCCGACTCGACCAGCGGCTGGGCGAGTTGGGGGCGGTGCGGCTCGCCCCGCGTACGGACTGCGAGCCGGACTACGAGCCCTCCGCGCAGGCCTGGCTCGACCAGGTGCTCACCGCCCTCGTCCCCGGCGAAGCACCCACCGCGCAGCCGGCTCCGAACACTCCGGGAACGGGCATCACGCAGGCCCCGGGTACTCCGCACGCGCCAGGTACCGCGAACGCGCCGGCCGGCCCGAACGCTCCGGTCGCCGCGAGCACTCCGCGGCCGAAGAAGCCCGCTCCCGTCACCGCCCGGCTCACCGGCAACCGGCTGCTCAGCCGGCCAGGGGCGGGCAAGGAGGTCCGCCGGTTCACCTTCGACACGCGGGAGAGCGAGACCCCGCTGACGTACGAGGCGGGGGACGCGCTCGGCGTGCGGCCGGTCAACTCCCCCGAACTGGTGATGGAGTGGCTGGACGTGACCGGCCTGGACGCCTCAACCACCCTGGAAGTGAACGGCGTTGGCGAGACCTCCCTCGCCGAGGCGTTGAGCCGGCAGCTCGACATCACCAGGATCACCCCGGACCTGCTGCGCTTCGTCGCCGAACGGATCAGTGACAACCGGGAGTTGAAGAGGCTGCTGCGGCCGGACAACAAGGACGGTCTGGCGAAGTGGAGTTGGGGGCGGCAGGCCGTCGACGTGCTCGCCGAGTTCCCGGTGCGGGCGAGTGCCCAGGAGTGGGCCGGGGTGCTGAAGCGGCTGCAGCCCCGCCTGTACTCCATATCGTCGAGCCCGCTCGTCGACCCGCGGCTCGTCTCGCTGACGGTCTCCGTCGTGCGGTACGAGAGTCTCGGCGGACGGGCCCGCGGCGGTGTCTGCTCGCCCTTCCTCGCCGACTCCGAACAGCACACGCCGGTACCGGTGTTCGTGCAGCGCTCCCCGTACTTCAGGCCGCCGGCCGACTCGGCGACACCGACGGTGATGATCGGGCCGGGTACCGGGGTGGCGCCGTTCGTAGGCTTCCTGGAGGAGCGACGGGCCCTCGGCCACCGGGGCCCCAACTGGCTCTTCTTCGGCGAACAGCACCGGGCCACCGACTTCTACTACGAGGAGGAGCTGACCGGCTTCCTCGACGACGGCACCCTCACGCGCCTCGACACGGCGTTCTCCCGCGACCAGCGCGCGAAGGTCTACGTCCAGGACCGGATACGCGAGCACGGCCCGGAACTGTGGTCCTGGCTCCAGAGCGGCGCCCGCTTCTACGTCTGCGGGGACGCCTCCCGCATGGCCAAGGACGTCGACCGGGCGCTGCGGGACATCGCGGTCGCGCACGGCCACCTGAGCGAGACCGAGGCCGCCGCGTACGTGAAGCAGCTCGCGGCGGACAAGCGGTACCTCAAGGACGTGTACTGACCGGGCGTCAGGTCCGGGCCCGCGGTACTCCGACAGCCGAGGGGGTCTCAGAGCGGGACGACGGTCGTCTCGGTCGCCTTGATGCTCGTCCACACCGACACCCCGTCCGCGAGGCCGAGTTCGGCGGCGGCCTGCGGGGTGATCTCCGCGACCACGTCCGGCGCCCGCTCGGAGGTGATCAGTACGCGCAGCCGGCTGCCGCTGGCGGTGATCTCGCGGACGGTGCCCGGCCAGACGTTGCGAGGGCTGCCACTCGGCCTGTCCCGATGTACGGCGACCGCTTCGGGGGCGATGACCGCGAGCGCCTCCGTGCCCGCCGGCAGCGGGTCGGCCACGACGAACAGGCCGCCTCCGTCCACGAGTTCGAGCCCGTCGGCGGTCGCCGTGCCCGGCCAGGCGTTGCGCCCGAGCATGCGGGCCACCCAGGGCGAGCGCGGATGCCGGGTGACCTCGGCGGGTACGGCGTCCTGGACTGCGCGGCCCTCGTCGAGCACCAGGACGCGGTCGGCCAGTGACACGGCCTCGACCGGGTCGTGCGTGACGATCAGGCAGACCCCGCCGAAGCCGTCGAGATGGCGGCGCAGGGTGTGGCGTACCTGGGCGCGGGTCGTCTGGTCGAGCGCGGCGAGGGGTTCGTCGAGGAGCAGGAGCCGGGGCCGGACCGCCAACGCCCTTGCCAGCGCGACCCGTCCGGCCTGACCGCCCGAGATCTGGGACGGTTTGCGGTGCGCGAGATGGCCGACGCCGAGCCGGTCGAGCCACACCTGTGCGGTGCGGCGGGCCTCGGCCCGCGGTACGCCATGGGCGCGCGGGCCGTACGCCGTGTTGGCGAGCGCGGTGAGGTGCGGGAAGAGGGCGCCGTCCTGGGGCACCCAGGCGACTCCCCTGCGGTGCGGGGGCAGTCGGGTGACGTCTGTGTTGCCGAGGCGCAGCTCGGCGTGGGCGCGCGGGGTGAGGCCGAGCAGGGCCCGCAACAGGGTCGTCTTGCCCGCGCCGTTGGGGCCGACGACGGCGATGGTGGTGCCGGGGTCGGCGTCCAGGACGAGCTGGGTGAAGCCGGTGACCTCGGCGTGCAGGGACCAGAGTTCCCTGTCGGGGGCGACGGGCTCCGCCGCACCGGTCGCCGGTGAACTGTCCTCGTCCGCCGGGGACTTGACCGCGTACGGGCGCGTACTTCCCGGTGTGCCCGTGAAGCGGCCGCGCAGGGCGATGAGTACCGCCATGGCGATGGCGAGCAGGAGGAGGGAGACCGAGGTGGCGGCCGCCGGGTTCTCCTGGAGGAGCAGATAGACCTGGAGGGGCAGGGTCTGGGTGGTGCCGGGGAGGTTGCCCGCGAAGGTGATGGTGGCGCCGAACTCGCCGAGGGCGCGGGCCCAGGTGAGGGCGGCGCCGGCGATCAGGCCCGGGGCCACCATGGGCAGCGTGACGGTCGCGAAGACCCGTAGCGGCGAGGCGCCCAGTGAGGCCGCGGTCTCCTCGTAGAGCGGTCGCAGTCCGGCGATCGCCCCTTCGAGACTGATGATCAGGAAGGGCATCGCGACGAAGGTGGCGGCGAGGACCGCGCCCGAGGTGTGGAACGGCAGCGTGATGCCGAAGGTGTCCTCCAGCCAGGGACCGAGCAGCCCGCGCCGGCCGAAGGCGAGCAGCAGCGCGACACCGCCGACGGTGGGCGGCAGCACCATCGGCAGCAGCACGAGCGAGCGGACGAGGCTCTTGCCGGGGAACGGCACCCGGGCGAGCAGCCAGGCCAGCGGGACGCCGAGTACGAGGGACAGCCCGAGCGACCAGAAGGAGACGACCAGCGAGAGCTTCAGCGCCTGGCTGGTGCCGGGGCTGGTCAGGTGGCCGCCCAGGTCGCCCCAGTCGGTGCGGGCCAGGATGCCGGCCAGCGGGAGGACCAGGAAGGCAATGGCGAGCAGGGCGGGGAGGGCCAGCGGGAGGGGCGTGCGGAAGGCACGGGAGGCGCGGGAGGTACGAGGGGTTTGAGGGGTACGGACGCCACCGGAACCACCGGAGCGACGGAAGCCACGGGAGCGCCTGGTCTCGTGGTCCGGCTCGCTGGGGCGTACGGCCTTCATGATCCGTTCCGGCCTCTCGGTCCGTTGCTGCGTCGTTGCGTTGTTGCATTGCCGCGTTGCTGCGTTGTCGCGTTGCTGCGTTGTCGCGTTACTGCGTTACGGCTTCTCGAAGCCCGCGGCACGCAGGATCTTCTGGGCCTCGGCCGTGGAGAGCCAGGTCACGAAGGCCTGGGCCGCCGCGGAGTGCCGGGCCTCCTTGAGGGTCGCCGCCGGGTAGGAGGCGATGGCGTTCTGGTCGTCGGGGATCGTGACGGTGTCGACCTGGTCGATCGCCGTGGCCGCGTCGGTCCTGTAGACGATGCCCGCGTCCGCCTCGCCGAGCTCGACCTTGCTGAGCACCGCGCGGACACTGGCCTCCTCGGAGACCGGCTTCACGGTGATCTTCTGGGCGTCGAGGACCTGCCTGCTGTAGCGGCCGACCGGGACCTCGGGGGCGGCAAGCACGACCTTCAGCCTGCTGTCGGCGAGGTCCTTGAGGCTGTCGATCTTCTCCGGATTGCCCTTGTCGGTGGCGATGACCAGGCGGTTCTTGGCGATGACGGTCGGGGTGCCGGTGTCGGAACCCAGCCCGTCCATGGTCTTGGTGTCGGCGGTGACGAGCGCGTCGGCGGGGGCGCCCTGCTCCACCTGTGCGGCCAGTTCCTGGGACCCGGCGAAGGAGAAGGTCACCTTCGTGCCCGGGTGCTCCTTCTCGTACGCGGCGCCGGCGGTCTTGAACACGTCGGTCAGCGAGGCGGCGGCCAGCACGGTCAGACCGACCTTGGAGGAGCCCGCGGCCTCGGTGCCTCCGCCGTCCCCGCCGTCCCCGCCCCCGCAGGCGGCGAGCGACAGGAGCAGGGCGGTGGCCAGGACGGCGGCCGCGGCACGGCGTCGCGTCTTGGTGACGTGGGTCATGGGCTGGGACATGGTGCGGGGCTCCTGGGGACTGGGGCCGGCCGGTGCTGTCCGGTCAGGTGCATTCAGGTGCGGTCAGGTCCGGTCAGGTCCGGTCGATGTGCACGTTGGTCGACTTCACCCGGGCGGTGGCCTGCATACCGACTTCCAGGCCCAGTTCCTCGACTGCCTCCCGAGTCAGCAGGGAGACCAGCCGGTGCGGGCCCGCCTGGATGTCGACCTGGGCCGCGACGTCGCCGAGCTTGATGGCGGTGACGATGCCGGGGAAGGCGTTACGGGCCGAGGTGTACGGAGTGTCCTCCTCGCCGGAGCCGCTGGTGCCGCCGGCGCCACCCGCACCGCTCTGGGCGAGCTCGACGGAGAAGGCGGCGAGATCCCGGCCGTCGATGAGGCGACGGCCGCCCTCGTCGCGGTGGGTGGCGACCCGGCCGGCGTCCGCCCAGCGGCGCGCGGTGTCGGGACTGACGCCCAGCAGGCGTGCCGCCTGACCGATGCTGTAGGACTGCATATGCGCAAGATTATGCCGTTAGGCCTCGCAACTGCAATGCCTTGCCGGATCGTCCATGGCAGATGCGGTTCCGGGTGGAGGGAAGAGCGCGACGGCAAAAGCCGACCGCCCCACGGCAAGACTGGGCGACCGGCTTTCGAGGAACGCTCGGGTCAGGCCTTGACCCCGGACGCCCCCGACACCCCCGACACCTCGGCTTCCCCGGTTGCCTCGGGAGCGGAATCCGGCGCCGTGTCCGGCCCGGACCGCACGGCCGCCTTGGGGACGGGGATGAGGAAGGCGACGATCGCCGCCGCGACGCCCACTCCGCAGCCGATCAGCATGGCGACGCGGAAGCCGCTCTCCGAGGGCAGGGCGAAGCCGCCGAAGTCCGTGGTCATCTGGGCGAGGACCACGGCCATCACGGCGGCCGACACCGAGCTGCCGATGGAGCGCATCAGCGTGTTGAAGCTGTTGGCCGAGGCGGTCTCCGACTGCGGAACCGCGCCCATGATCAGGGCGGGCATCGCACCGTAGGCGAAGCCGACACCCGTGTTGGCGACGATGGTCACGACGAGCAGGCCCCAGAGGGAGCCGGTGCCGATCATCGGCAGGGAGATGCCGTAGCCGAGGGCGATGACGGCGGCTCCGACGGCCAGGGTGACCCTGGGGCCCTTGGCCGCGGAGAGCTTGGCGCCGATCGGCGACATGACCATCATCATCAGGCCCGCCGGGGCCATCCACAGGCCCATGGCCAGCATCGACTGGCCCAGGCCGTAGCCGGTGGCCTCGGGCAGCTGGAGCAGCTGCGGTACGACGAGGGACTGGGCGTACATCGCGAACCCGATGAGGATCGAGGCCGCGTTCGTCATCAGCACCTGCGGACGGGCGGTCACGCGCAGGTCGACCAGCGGCTCGGCGGTACGCAGCTCCCACCGGCCCCAGACCAGCAGCAGGACGATCGCGGCGGCGAGCAGGCCGAGCGTGCTGCCACTGCCCCAGCCCCAGTCGGCGCCCTTGGAGACGGCGAGGAGCAGGCAGACCAGGGCGACGCCCAGACCGAACGCGCCGAGCAGGTCGAAGCTGCCCTTCGCGGTGTTCTCCCGGCCGGCGGGCACGAAGACGGCGATCAGGGTGCCGACGGCGAGGGCCAGCGCGGCGACGACCCAGAACAGCACGCGCCAGCTGGCGTTCTCGGCGATCGCCGCGGCGAACGGCAGGCCGAGCGCGCCGCCCACCCCCATGGACGCGCTCATGATCGCGATGGACGAGCCGAGCTTCTCCGCCGGTACGACGTCGCGCAGGAGGCTGATACCGAGGGGCACCACACCCATGCCGAGGCCCTGCAGACCGCGCCCGGCGATCATCGGGACCACCGAGGAGGACAGGGCGCAGACGACGGAGCCGATGACCAGCGGGGCCAGCGAGACCAGAAGCATGCGCTTCTTGCCGTACATGTCACCGAGGCGGCCGGCGACAGGGGTGATGACGGCGGCCGCGAGCAGCGTGGCGGTGATGACCCACGAGGCGTTCGAGGCGCTGGTGTCGAACAGGGTGGGCAGTTCCCCGATCAGCGGCACCACCAGGGTCTGCGTGATCGCGGCGACGATGCCCGCGAAGGCGAGGATGCCGACGACACCGCCGGAGCCGGCTTCGAGCTTGGGTCTTTCCACGGGTACTCCCTCATGCGCTATGCATACGATGTGCATGATGCACGCCTCGTGCAGCATACACATCGCAGATGACAGCCATGCCGCTCGAAGGCGAGGCCATGCTGCTCGGGCGCCGCCCGAACCCGCTTACTCCGGCCACTCCCAGGCGATGCCGTGGATGCCGGCCGCGCAGCGGCCCGGGGCCGCGTGGACCGTGTGCGAGGCGTCCAGCGCGACACGGTGGTTGTAGCTCTTGTCCGCTCCGGAATACTCACGGTAATAGCGGTGACTGACCGTCGGCAGAGCCGCCGGATGGAAATAGATGTGCAGCAGGTAATCGCGCAGCCGAACGCGGGTGTAGCGCTCGTAATGATGGTCGGTCCCGTCACCGGGTTCGACGGAGACCGTGTAGTCGACGACCACGGTCTCGTTTCTCACGAGTTTCCGGCCGAATTCGATATCGATCACAACGGTATTCAGCTCGGGCAGAAAACGCACTTCTCCGGATACTCCGCACCGCACGTCGGTACGGACCGCGCGGGCTCCGCTGTCGAAGGTGTGGACGGCGGTGAGGCGGTCGGCGCCGTCCCGGCTGGCGCGCAGCACCTGCTGGATGGCGATGGAGCTGAGCCGCCGGTTCTCGTCGATGGTGACGGTCTCCCAGATGCTCAGGGTGCTGACCGACTCGTTGAGCCGGGCGAAATCGGCACCGAGGATCTGTTCCGCGAGGGAGTTCTCGCCGAGCACGCGGTGGGAGGAGAGCAGGTCGTGACCCGGTGGCGCGGTACGGCCCCGGGGCCGGTACGGGCCGATCAGCGCGCGGAGCGTGCCGGGCGGCAGTTCGAGGATGGTCTCCAGCGCGTCCACGGCCCTCAGGGAGTCGGCGCGTTCGGGCTCGCTCCGCCCGCGCTGCCAGTAGCTGAGGGTGGCGAGGCTGATCTGGATGCCCTGGTCTGCGAGCCGGCTGCGCACTCTCTCCAGCGACAGACCACGTCTCTTGACGGCTCCCTGGAAGACCAGGGCGAAGGTGGATTCCGCCGGCGGCGGCTCATCGGGCAGAGCCGGTCCGGGCGGGAGGGGGGTGTCCTGATCCACTGCGCCTCCGGCATCCGGACGGACGGGGCCGCCCACCGTATCCGATGGGCGGCCCGGCCTGTCCTGAGGGCGGTGACCGGTCAGTTGGTGTTGAGGGTCAGGCCGTAGTGCGAGAGAGCGTCATCCAGGGGCTGGAAGTAGGACGAGCCGGGCGAGTTGACGCTGCCGTTGCACCGCTGGCTCGACGGGCCGCCCGAGGTCATGCCCTGGGCCTGGTTGCCGGAGATGTACGCGCCGCCGCTGTCGCCGCCCTGGGTGCAGACCGACGAGCTGCCGAGGCCGGTGACGACGGTGTCGGGGCCGCCGTTGGCGTCGCTGTAGGTGACGGTGACGTTGTACGAGCTGACCTTGCCGCAGGTCCAGCCGGTCGTACGGCCCGACTTGCACAGGTCCGCCCCGGACGCGGCCCGCCGGCTGCCCTGGACGGCGACGGTGCCGGCCTTGCCGTACGTCCCGACCTGGGTGGCTATGGAGTTGCCGGAGTCGAGGGCCGCGATGCCCATGTCGACGCTGTCGCTGCCCACCGCGAACCGGGAGTCGGTGCCCTGGGCGAAGCGCGTGCCCTTGTACGACAGGACCGGGAGGTCCTCGATGCAGTGGCCGGCGGTGACGAGGTACTGCTTGCCCGAGGAGTTCCGGGCACCGAATCCGACCGAGCAGACAAAGCCGTTGAAGGCCATCTCGTCGCCCGGGGTGACGACCGCCTGCGTGACGAGTCTCTGCTGGTCCTCCACCACGCGTACGGCGTCACCGTGGGCCTCGGCCGCCCGGAGGAAGGACTTGGCCGCGGCGCTCCGGTCGCTGTCGACGTTCACGGTGACGGTGTCGGAGGCCAGGTCGACCGACCAGGCGGTGACACCGGTGGGCGTACGCTTCAGCGCCTTGGCGTCCAGTTCGGCCTTGATCCGGTCGAGCGCGGCCTGGCCGTGCTCGGGCACCCGGGACGTCAGGCCCGCGTCCTCGATGCGCTGTTCGCTCCGGCTGCCGGTGGTGTTGACGACGAGGGCGCCGGCCTTGTCGAAGTAGGCGCCGTCCATCGGGACGCCCTGCCGGGCCAGCTTCGAGAGCTCGTTCTGCTGGGCCGCCTGGCCGTCGAGCCGGTCGGCCGCGACCTGCTCACTGACGCCGAGACTCGTCGCCAGGGCCTTGATCATCGCCGGATCGTAGCGCTCGGCGGTCTGCTGGGCCGTCAGCTCACCGGCCTGGGCGCCGGTCACCGAGGTGACGGAGAGCAGCGCGCCGACGGCCACGACCACGAGTGTTTTCCGGGAAACTCGCACAGTCATTCCTTCCGGTCTCAGACCGCGCAGCCGTACATGGGGGGTCTGTGCAATGACTGGTGAGTCGATTCCACAGGATGGCTGCGGGACTGACGGCAACCTGCTTGCCTGGTTACCGCGAACGGAACTCTGGCTTATTTCCTCGGGTCGCTTCAAGAGAAGTCCGGCGACCTAAATTCAACAGAGTTGGCTCTCGCTGTTGAAATCATGTGGAGAGAGTGTGCGGGTCGCATGAATCACGGTTATTTCGCCCGCCGAAAAAACCCCGTCCACAACACTCGCGGTGAATGCGCCGAGAGCATTGATTCGCGGGCTAATTCCGATTTGCCGCGCTCCGGACTGAGCTGGGCCGGGCCCCCTCACGGAGGCCCCGGCCCAGCTCAGTCCGACACCCGAGCACGACGGCTCAGAACATCGTGTTGTCGTTCGCCGAGGTCTCCGGCACGGCCTGCGTGACGTCCCAGTGCTCGACGATCTTTCCGTTACGGACCCGGAAGAGGTCCACCACCGCGTTGCCCCGGTCGTCGGGGCTGGTCTTGTCGTTGCTGTGGACGGCCACCAGGTCGCCTTCGGCGATGACGCGCTTGGGGAGCGTCACCGCGTTCGGGAACTGCTTGAAGTAGTCGGTGAAGCCCGCCTGGAACTCCTTCAACCCGTCCCCGAAGGCGGGGTTGTGCTGGTAATAGGTCTTCGCCGAGACGTACTTGCCGGCCGCCGACACGTCATGACCCACCAGCACCTTGTTGAAGAAGGCGGTCACCAGGCGCTTGTTGGCCTTGGTGTCGCAGGGTGAGCCGGGAGCCTCGGTGCGCGGTGAACTCAGCGTGGAGAACATGTCGTTACCGCTGACCGTGGTCTCCGGCACGTTCTGGCCGGCGTCCCAGTGCTCGGCGATCCTGCCGCCCTGGAAGCGGAAGATGTCGAAGACCGCGGAGCCCCGGGTGCCGGGCGTCATGACGACGTTGGAGTGCACGAGCACGAGGTCCCCGTCGGCGATGACGCGCTTGACGTCGTACTTCGCGTCGGGGAACTGCTGGTGCACGGTGGTGCCGAGGTTCTTGAGCGCCGCGGAACCGTCGGGGGCGAACGGGTTGTGCTGGATGTAGTCCGGCCGTACGAAGCGGTCGACGACCTGGGTGTCGCCGCGCTCGAACACGCCCTTGAGGACGCGGACGGCGACGGACTTCTCGTACGCCTTCTCCTGTCCGGCGCCGTGCGCGACGACCGCGGGCAAGGAGTTGGGCGCGGCGACCGCGGAAGGCGCGACGGCCACGGCGGTGACGGCCGCGACGGCGAGCGTGGCAGCGAGGGTCCGGCGGGCGGGTGCGTTGACGATGCTCACGGTGTTCTGTTCTCCGGTTCCTGTGGGGGGACTGAGAAAGATCGCACCGACAACATACTTGTACTTTCAAGTTGTACGCCATTCACGCGGCCGCGTCCGCAGGCGTCACCCACCGAGTCCCCCGTGACTCCACTTGACCGATCCCCTCTCCGCCCACCTGCACCTCCGCCCCAACTGCCGCCTCCGCTTTGTTGGCTGATCCTTCATCACTCCGACACATCCTGACGCTCGCATTTGTCGACGCGCCCCAGGAGAGTGATCTGCGCATGCCAAGCAGGCCGCCTACCCCACACCGCGGCCGACCAGGAGGACGCAGTGCAGAAGAGCTCGCGCATCCGCAAAGCCTCACTCACCCTCGGCAGCGCGGTCGCGCTGGTCATCGCCTTCCCGAGCAGCGCGTTCGCCGCCCCGCCGGGGGCCCTGCCCGGCAACGCGGACGAGCTCGAGAAGACGTACCAACCGGCGTACGACTACGACACGGACGGCTGCTACCCCACGCCCGCCATCGGCCCCGACGGAACCGTGAACGGCGGCCTCAACCCGTCGGGCGCCCCGCAGGCCGAGTGCCACGACGCGTCGGACCTCGCCAACACCAACGGGTACGCGCGGTCCAAGTGCAACAACGGCTGGTGCGCGATCATGTACGGCCTCTACTTCGAGAAGGACCAGGCGACGATCGGCGGCCACCGCCACGACTGGGAGCACGCCGTTGTGTGGGTGCAGAACAACCAGGCGCAGTACGTATCCACCTCCGCCCACGGCGAGTTCACCGTCTACGGCCGCGACCGGATCCGCTGGGACGGCACACACCCCAAGATCGTCTACCACAAGGACGGCGTGAGCACGCACGCCTTCCGCGCCGCGGACTCCGGCGACGAGCCGCCGGAGAACGACAACCACACCTGGCAGTACCCCAGCCTGGTCGGCTGGAACGGCTACCCCGCGGGCCTCCGCGACAAGCTGTCCCAGTACGACTTCGGCAGCGCCAACTTCGCCCTGAAGGACGCCAACTTCAACAACGACCTCGCGAAGGCCAAGCCGGCGGGCATCTCCTTCGACCCCAACGCCTGACAGTGTCCGAGGCGACTTGACCGACCGTTGTGCGAGGTGGGGCACGAGACGCCTGCTGAGGTTGGACAGCGGGACGCGGCCAGGAATACTGGAGTGATGGACGCGGGTGGGTACGCGGCGTGGGCCGCTGCGGTGACGAGTGTCGCCACGTTGGTGGTGACGACGGTCGTCGGGGGACGCAGGGAGAACCGCCTATGGGCACGCGAGGCACTGACGGACGCGTTCGTCGCCTTCCTGACGGCGAGTTGGCAGCATTCCGACCTCGCGAAGGTGTCGGCGACACCGCCTGACACCTCATCGGCCGAGGCGATGGCCGGCCAGTACGGCGAGATGCGCAATCAGCTGACGCGGCTACGGCTGCTGTCGCCCCCCGACGTGGTGCGGGCCGGCGAGGCGCTCCTGCGGCTTCAGCGCACGGTGCAGAACGCGGGGTCCGCGTCCGAGCGAACGGAGGCGCTGGCAGCGGCGGCCGCGGGGCGCCACGACATGGTGTCCGCGGCACAGAAGGCGATGGGGCTCCGCCGGCCGTGGGGCGCCGCGCCAAGAGGGCTGCGGAGCGCCTCCACCACTCGCGGCCTGCCGGAACCCCGGCAGCCCTCCGGTTCCGCAAGGGCCCGTGCCGGCGAGGTCTCGTAGCACGTCTGCCGCCGCGCGGATCAGGCAGATCAGACAGTCATGGCGGAGAAGCGACGGAAGTTCGATTCGGCGTTCCGTGAAGGTGCGGTACGGATCATGACGGGTGATCAGCGACTTCAGACCGCACCGCATCCCGCACCGTGTCTCGTGCCGCGCCTTGGGCGTGAGTGAAACGTGCTTCTACAAGCACCGCATCCGCCGACCGACTCGGCGCCACTGGGTCGGCCTCAACGAGGGGCCGGCCGCCCACCCGGCCAACGGTGGCCGCAACAAGCACCATGCGACTCGCATCACACTGCGTGCACCCACGACAAGAACACCTGACTAGTCAGATACCGTCTTGTCAGGTGAACGGCTCGCACCCAGCGGGCGCGGGCCCCATTCGCGACCGAACAGCGACGAGCTCTGATGGACACACTCGAATTCACCGTCATCGATCCGGACTTCCCGGTCGGCAGCAAGAGCAAGACCGCCACCGGCGCGCCGCCGAGATCCTCGACTCCGGCAAGAAGTTCACCGCCGGCCTCACCACCGGCCTGATGAGCACGCCGCACCAGAACACCGGCTTCGCCGGTTCCACTTCCGCCGTCCCGGCCGAGGCGGTCCGCCGCCCGTACGCCGGGAACATCCCTGCCCCCACGCAGAAAGGGTTACCCAAGTGACCAGCCTTCCCAGTCGACGGCGCCTCCTCACCACCGGAGCGGGCGCCGCACTCGGCCTCGGCGCGCTCGGCGCCACCGCGTCCCCCGCCGCGGCCGCCCCTGCCACAGCCACGCGCGGTGCCGATGCCAGTGCCCGTGCCGGCGCCGAGGAGACCAGGACCCTCGACGAGCTGTACCAGGCCGCCGTCGCCGAAGGCGGCAAGCTCGTGATCTACGCGGGCGGCGACCTCGCCGACTCGGGCAGCGGCGCCGGCGCCCGGACCGCCTTCCGCCAGCGGTTCCCGGAGATCGACCTCGACCTCATCGTGGACTACAGCAAGTACCACGACGTACGCGTGGACAACCAGTTCGCGACCGACACCCTCGTCCCCGACGTGGTGCAGTTGCAGACGCTGCACGACTTCACCCGCTGGAAGCGCCAGGGGCGGCTGCTGTCCTACAAGCCCGCCGGCTTCAGCAAGCTCCACAAGAAGTTCAGGGACGCGGACGGTGCCTGGGTGGCCGGCATGGTCATCGCCTTCAGCTACCTGTACGACGTGGCGGCGGCCGGGGCCGACGCGCCGCAGACGCCGCTGGACCTGGTCGACCCGCGCTGGAAGGGCGCCATCGCCTCCTCCTACCCGCACGACGACGACGCGGTGCTCTACCTCTTCGCCCTCTACGCCGAGACCTACGGCTGGGACTGGGTGGCCGACTTCGCCGCCCAGCAGCCGCAGTTCGCCCGCGGCTCCTTCTCCCCCGGCACCGCGGTCACCAGCAAGGAGAAGATCATCGGCGTCGGCGCGGGTGGCAACCCGCTCGCCACCAGCCCGAACCGCTGGATGATGACCGACGGGCACCCGTTCATGGCGTGGGGACAGCGGATCGCGATCCTGAAGCAGGCCGCCAACCCCACGGCGGCCAAGCTCTACCTCAACTGGCAGCTGTCCACCGAGCGCCAGACCTCCAACAGCTGGTCGGTACGCACGGACATCGCGCCGCCCACCGGCCTGAAGCCGATCTGGGAGTACCCGAACGCCAACCTGGACGGCTTCCCCCGCTTCATGGAGGACCGGGCCCAGGTCGAACGCCTGAAGCAGACCTTCGCCCTCTACTTCGGCGAGGTCAAGGGCGACCCGACCCCCGGCTGGCCCGGCCTGCACCCGGGCGCCTGACCCCCGACAGGCCCCGTACCGGTCGGTCCCGCCGCCTCCGAGCCGTCGCATCACGACGTCTCCGGTGTCCCTGCCCGCCCATCGGCGGGTAGGGATGTCCCCCACCGCGGCCACTCAGTGAACGTCGCGTCCCCGCCTCCGTTCCCCAACAAAACCGCAGGTCAGGAGCCCTTGGCCGCCGGTTCAAGGATGGCGACGCACTCCACATGATGAGTCATAGGAAACAGATCGAACGCCCGCAACGTCCGCACCCGATACCCCCCGTCCCGGAAGTACCCCAGATCCCGCGCCAGCGCCGCCGGGTCGCACGCGACGTAAGCGATCTTGCGAGCCCCCAGCGAAGCCAGGTGCTGGACCGTCTTCTTGCCGGCGCCCGCGCGGGGCGGGTCGAGGACGACGAGGTCGACCTCGGTGATGCCGGTGCGCGGCAGGACCGCCTCGACCTTGCCCTGCTCGATGCGGACGCGGTCGAATGCGGCGAGGTTGTGCCGGGCGTCCTCCACCGCACGCTTGCCGGACTCGATGCCGAGGACCGCGCCCTTGTCGCCGATGCGGTCCGCCAGGGCGCCGGCGAAGAGGCCGACGCCGCAGTAGAGGTCGAGGGCCATGTCGCCCTTGCGCGGCAGCAGGCCCTGCATGACCGCCTTGACGAGGGTGTCGGCCGCCTTCGGGTGGACCTGCCAGAAGCCGCCGCTGCCGACCCGGTGGGTGCGGTCGTCGGCGCGCTCGCGGACGAAGCCACGGCCGTGGACGCGGTGGATACCGCCGTCGTGCTCCTCGACGCGCATCACGGAGACGGGCCTGTCAAGTTCGACGAGGGGCAGCCGTGCGCCCGGCTTCGGTTCGAGGATCACCATGCGGTCCTGCGAACCCGTCGCCGCGATCGCCTCGACCGACTGCATCCCGGACCAGTCGTGCTTCTCGATGCCCAGCTCGGAGACACCGGGCGCCGCGATCATGCAGTGCTCGACGGGCTCGACCTCGTGCGAACGGTGGCGGCGCAGACCGGCGTTGCCGTCCTCGTCCACCGCGTACTGCACGCGCGTACGCCAGCCCGGCACCTCACCGGCGGGCAGCTTGTCGCCCTCGGCCGGCATCACCGTGCCGTCCCAGCCGGCCTCCTCCGGAGTGAGGCCCGCGAGCCGCTTGAGCTGCTCGGCGATGACCTCGCCCTTGAGGCGGCGCTGCGCGCCCGGCTTGGCGTGCTGCCAGTCGCAGCCACCGCAGCGGCCGGGTCCGGCGTACGGACAGGGAGCCTCGACCCGGTCCTTGGAGGCCTCCAGGATCTCGACCGCGTCCGCGCGCAGGAAGCGCGAGTCCTCCTCGCCCTCCGTGACGCGCGCGAGGACCTTCTCGCCGGGCAACGCGTGCCGGACGAAGAGGACCTGGCCCTCGGCCGTACGGGCGATGCAGTGCCCACCGTGGGCGACCGGGCCGATCTCGACCTCGTACTCCTGCCCCACGAGCGACCCCGCCGGCGTTTTCTTGGGTTCTGCCTGCATGGCGGGGTGACTCCAGATGCGAAATGGGGAACGGCCGGACAACAGCCCACCAGTCTACGTGGACGCCGCCCGACCGCTCACCACAAGCCCGTCAGCCCTTGGGAGTGCTGGACTCCTTCGGCCGCTCCTCCGCCGGACCGCGCCGCACCGCACCCGGCGCGTTCCACTCCTGCCGCTTGCGGGCCCGCTTCCGCGCGACCTCGGAGGACTCCAGCTGGTACGGCACGGACGTCACCATCACGCCCGGCGTGAACAGCAGCCGCCCCTTGAGCCGCAGCGCGCTCTGGTTGTGCAGCAGCTGCTCGTACCAGTGGCCGACCACGTACTCGGGGATGATCACGGAGACCGCGTCGCGCGGGGACTCCTTGCGCAGGCTCTTCACGTACTCGATGACCGGCCGCGTGATCTCGCGGTACGGCGAGTCGAGGACCTTCAGCGGTACGTCGATGCCGCGCCGCTCCCACTCCTCGCGCAGGATCTTCGTCTCGGCCGGGTCGACGTTGACGCTGAGCGCCTCCAGGGTGTCGGAGCGCATCAGCTTGGCGTAGGCGAGGGCGCGCAGCGTCGGGCGGTGGATCTTGGAGATCAGGACGACCGAGTGGACGCGGGAGGGGCGCACGCTGTCGTCGGAGGGGCCCTCGGGCGCGGCGATCTCCTCGGAGACCCGGTCGTAGTGCTTACGGATCGCGGACATGATCGCGTAGAAGATCACCATGCCGAGCAGCGCGACCCAGGCACCGTGCGTGAACTTGGTGACCAGCACGACGACCAGCACAAGGCCGGTGAAGAAGGCACCGAAGGTGTTGATCGCCCGGGAGCGCATCATGCGGCGGCGCTTGGCCTGGTCCTTCTCGGTGGCCAGGTGGCGGTTCCAGTGCCGGACCATGCCGGTCTGGCTGAGCGTGAAGGACACGAACACGCCGACGATGTAGAGCTGGATGAGACGGGTCGAGTCGGCGCCGTAGACCCACACCAGCAGGATGGCCGCGCCGGCGAGCAGCACGATGCCGTTCGAGAAGGCGAGGCGGTCGCCGCGGGTGTGCAGCTGGCGGGGCAGATAGCGGTCCTGCGCGAGGATCGAGCCGAGCAGCGGGAAGCCGTTGTACGCGGTGTTGGCGGCCAGGAAGAGGACGAGCGCGGTGGCCGCGGCGAGCACGATGAACAGGAAGCTGCCGTCGCCGAACACGGCCTCGGCGACCTGCGAGATCACCGGGTTCTGGACGTAGTCGGAGCCGACCGCGACGCCGTTCCGGAGCAGGTCGTGCGCCGGGTTCTCGGCCATGCGGACCTTCGTCTCCATGGCCAGGGCGATGATGCCGCAGAACATGGTGACGGCGAGCAGGCCCATCATCGCGAGCGTCGTCGCCGCGTTCTTCGACTTGGGCTTGCGGAAGGCCGGGACGCCGTTGGAGATCGCCTCGACGCCGGTGAGCGCGGCACAGCCCGAGGAGAAGGCGCGCAGCAGCAGGAAGACCAGGGCGAAACCCGCGAGTCCCTGGTGCTCGGCCTTGATCTCGAAGTCGGCGGTCGGCGCCTTCATGGTGTCGTCGAGGACCAGTCCGCGGTACGCGCCCCACGCGATCATGAGGAAGACGCCCGTCACGAAGACGTACGTCGGGATGGCGAAGAGCTTCCCGGACTCCTTGACCCCGCGCAGGTTCATCAGCGTGAGCAGCACGATGACGGCGACCGCGCAGAGCACCTTGTGCTCGATGACGAACGGGATGGCCGAGCCGAGGTTCTCGATGCCGGACGAGATCGACACGGCGACGGTCAGGACGTAGTCGACCAGCAGCGCGCTGGCGACGGTAAGGCCGGACTTGGGGCCGAGGTTGGTGTTGGCGACCTCGTAGTCACCGCCGCCGCTGGGGTAGGCGTGCACGTTCTGCCGGTACGAGGCCACGACGGTGAACATCAGCACGACGACCGCGACGGCGATCCAGGGGCTGAAGTGGTAGGCCGACACGCCCGCGATGGAGAGGACCAGGAGTACTTCCCCCGGTGCGTACGCCACGGAGGAAAGCGGGTCGGAGGCGAAGACGGGCAGTGCGATGCGCTTCGGCAGGAGTGTCTCTCCCAGCCGGTCACTGCGCAGTGCGCGCCCGATCAAGATCCGTTTGGGCACGTCGGTCAGTTTGGACACGCAGAGGATCGTAAGCGGTCGAACACGGCCACGCCCACCCTCCCCCGCCCCGGGCGACGCCCGATTACGAGGACTTTCTTCCCGCCCTCTGCTCTCCGAGTGAAATCGGTGCGGCCCCGGTTGCGGATCGCGCGGCCGCACCGATCCGCGTGCCTATATGAAAAAGGCCAAACCTTTGCTCTGCTTTACCACTTCATGGAGGTCACATGCATGCCACCGCGGAGTTCCTCGGCGCCGCCGCCGGACTCGTCGGCCTCGGGATCCTGACCCTCGTCAGCGTCCGCAGCATCAGCCGCCGCTGATCGTCCGGAAGCCGTGGGCGACCGTGCACGGGGGTGCCCCCGGCGGACCGCGCGTGTGTAGCTTGGGCATCGGTCTGAGACCCTGTTCCAGCCTGAGCAGGATTTAGCCTGAGCAGTAACTTTTGATACCGGAAGGACGGTCGTGCACATCGTCATCATGGGCTGCGGGAGAGTGGGTTCCGCTCTTGCCCAGACCCTGGAGCAACAGGGGCACACGGTCGCCGTGGTCGACCAGGACCCCACCGCCTTCCGACGACTGGGCTCCGGGTTCGGCGGCCGTCGCGTCACCGGAGTCGGCTTCGACCAGGACACCCTGCGCGAGGCGGGCATCGAGGAGGCCGGCGCCTTCGCCGCCGTCTCCAGCGGTGACAACTCGAACATCATCGCCGCCCGGGTGGCCCGCGAGATGTTCGGCATCGAGAACGTCGCGGCACGCATCTACGACCCCCGCCGCGCCGAGGTCTACCAGCGCCTGGGCATCCCGACCGTCGCCACCGTCCGCTGGACCGCCGACCAGATGCTGCGCCGGCTGCTGCCCTCGGGCGCCGAGCCGCTGTGGCGCGACCCGACCGGCGGTGTGCAGCTCGCCGAGGTGCACGCGGCCGCGTCGTGGGTGGGCCAGCGGATCAGCCGGCTCCAGGAGGAGACCGGCGTACGCGTGGCCTTCCTCACCCGGCTGGGCGAGGCGGTGCTGCCCACCTCGCAGACAGTGCTCCAGGAGGGTGACCTGGTGCACGTGATGATGCGCACGGACGACGTCGAGAAGGTCGAGGCGGCGTTCGCCGAGGGCCCCGAAGAGGAAGGCGGTCACTGATGAGGGTCGCCATTGCCGGTGCCGGCGCCGTGGGCCGCTCGATCGCGGGCGAGCTCCTGGAGAACGGGCACGAGATCCTGCTGATCGACAAGGCGCCGACCGCCATCTCGGTCGAGCGCGTCCCGCAGGCGGAGTGGCTGCTCGCCGACGCCTGTGAGATCACGTCCCTGGACGAGGCGGCGCTCCAGCGCTGCAACGTGGTCATCGCCGCGACGGGCGACGACAAGGTCAATCTCGTCGTCTCCCTCCTGGCGAAGACCGAGTACGGGGTCCCGCGCGTCGTCGCCCGCGTCAACAACCCCAAGAACGAGTGGCTGTTCACCGAGGCCTGGGGCGTGGACGTCGCCGTCTCCACCCCGCGTCTGATGTCGGCCCTGGTCGAGGAGGCGGTGAGCGTCGGCGACCTGGTCCGGCTGCTCCGCTTCAGCCACGGCGACGCCAACCTGGTCGAGCTGACCCTGCCCCCCGAGTCGGCCCTGGCCGGCACACAGGTGGGCGACGTCGAATGGCCCGAGGACACGTCCCTGGTCACCATCATCCGCGGCACGCGTGTCCTCACCCCGTCCCGGGAGGACTCCCTGGAGGCGGGCGACGAGCTGCTGTTCGTGGCGGCCCAGGCCCGCGAGGAGCAGCTGGAGGACCTGCTGTCGGTGCGCCGCGAGGACGCGGCGGGCTGATTTCCGGAGATACGAGACTGAGGGCGCCCGGAGATCTCCGGGCGCCCTCAGTCTCGTATGCGCTACTGAAGCTGCTGAAGTGGACGCGCTCCTACTGGGTGCGCTGGGCCCTCTCGGCCGCCTCGCGCTCCTGCTCCGCTTTTTCCTCCGCCTCCATCTCCGCGAACACGTCGATCGGCGCGGGCGCCTTCGCGAGGAAGACCCAGGTGAGCCAGACCGCCAACAGGAACGGCGGGATCTTCAGGGCGACCAGGACCCAGCCGAGCTGAGTCGTGTCGGCCCACCAGTAGAGCGGGAAGAGGATCGCGCACTTGGCGAGCAGGATCAGGCCCCAGGCGTAACTGGCCTTCGAGTAGGCCTTCTTGCGGCCCGGGTTGCGGGTGCGCCAGGAGAGGTTCTCCTTGAAGACCGGGCCCAGGATCAGGCCCAGCAGGGGGACTCCGGCGAGGGTCGTGATGAGGTAGGCGAGGGCGAGGCCGAGCGTGTAGAGCATGCCCGGCAGGTAGAAGTCCTTCGCGTTGCCCGTCATCATCGCGAAGACCACGCCGAAGGCGACCCCGAAGACGCCGCTGAAGGCGTGCTTGACGGTGTCCTTCATGACCAAGCGGACCACGACGAGCAGGATGGAGACACCGAGGGCCGCGATGGCCGCCGAGTGCAGATCCTTGTTGATCGTGTAGATCGTCACGAAGAGCAGTCCCGGCAGGACCGTCTCGATCATGCCCCGCAGACCGCCGAACGCCTCGAAGAGCGCGGCCTCGGTCACCGCCCGCGAATCCTGGGCGTCTTCGGTCGGCTTGTCGAGCGACGTCACCGGCTACTCCCGTCCGAGGGGTCTGAGTTCGTATTTGGGGTTGAACAGCACCCGGCGGCCCCGGCTCATCGAGATCCGGCCCGATGCGATCAGCTTGCGCCCCGGTTCTATCCCGACTATGGAGCGCCTGCCCAGCCACACCACGTCCAGGGCGGCCGAACCGTCGAACAGCTCGGCCTCCAGGGCCGGGACACCGGCCCTCGGGCGCAGGGTGACCGTGCGCAAGGTACCAGTAACGGTGACCACCTGTCGGTCGTGGCAGTCCCCGATGCGCGTGCACCCCGCGGTCACGGCGTCCTCGCGCAGCTCCTCCGACTCCAGGTCCTCCTGAGAGGAGGAGAGCCGGTCGAGCATGCGCCGGAACCGGCCCGCCGGCTTTTCGGAACGAGGGACAGCACTCATGCCTAAAAGCGTACCGGGGGGCGCTGACAGCTACGTACCCCTGGTGCTACCGCTCGAACCGGTACCCCATCCCCGGCTCGGTGATGAAGTGCCGGGGGTGCGCCGGGTCCGCCTCCAGTTTGCGGCGCAGCTGGGCCATGTAGACCCGCAGGTAGTTCGTCTCGGTGCCGTAGGAGGGGCCCCAGACCTCCTGGAGCAGCTGTTTCTGGCTGACCAGGCGGCCCGTGTTGCGCACCAGCACCTCCAGGAGGTGCCACTCGGTCGGGGTGAGGCGCACGTCACGGCCGTCCCGGTTGACCTTCTTGGCGGCCAGGTCGACGGTGAAGTCCGCGGTCTCCACGATCACGTCCTCCTCGTCGCCCCCGGTGGGCTCGGCCCGGCGGACGGCGGCTCTCAGCCGGGCGAGCAGCTCGTCCATGCCGAAGGGCTTGGTGACGTAGTCGTCGGCGCCCGCGTCGAGGGCCTCCACCTTCTCGTCGGAGGAGTGCCGGGCGGACAGCACCAGGATCGGTACCCGGGTCCAGCCGCGCAGCCCCTTGATCACCTCGACGCCGTCCATGTCGGGCAGGCCCAGATCGAGCACGATCACGTCGGGGTGGCGGGCGGCCGCGAGTTTGAGCGCGGTGGCGCCGTCGGAGGCCGCGTCCACCTCGTACTTGCGCGCCTTGAGGTTGATCACGAGAGCTCTGGTGATCTGCGGCTCGTCGTCGACCACGAGGACGCGGGTCATGAAGCCTGCCTTTCCGGTTGTACGAGTTCCACGACTTCGCCCAGTCCATCGGGTCCGTCGGGCCGGGACGGAGCCGCCCGGAGGGTCAGGACCATGGTGAGGCCGCCGCCGGGGGTGTCCTCGGCGTCGAGGGTGCCGCCCATGGCCTCGGCGAAGCCCCGCGCCACCGCCAGGCCCAGGCCGACCCCGGCACCGCGGGGAGCGTCCCCGTAGCGCTGGAAGGGCGCGAAGATCCGGTCCTTGGCCTCGTCCGGGACGCCGGGGCCGCGGTCGACCACCCGCACCTCGACGCGGTCGCCGAGCGCGCTGGCGGAGACCAGGGCCGGCCGGTCCGCGGGGCTGTACTTGACGGCGTTCTCGACGATGTTGGCGACGGAGCGCTCCAGCAGGCCCGGGTCGACGGCGACCATGGGCAGGGTCTCGGGGATCTCCAGGTGGACGCTGTCCTCGGGTACGCCGCCCAGCGCCATCGGGACCACCTCGTCGAGGTCGATCTCGCGGATCAGCGGGGTGACCGTGCCTGTCTGGAGCCGGGACATGTCGAGCAGGTTGCCCACCAGGTGGTCGAGGCGGTCGGCGCCCTCCTCGATGCCCTCCAGGAGTTCGGCCTCGTCCTCCTCGGACCAGGCCACGTCGTCGGACCTGAGGGACGACACGGCGGCCTTGATGGCGGCCAAGGGCGTGCGCAGGTCGTGGCTGACGGCGGCGAGCAGGGCGGTGCGGATGCGGTTTCCCTCGGCGAGTGCGCGGGCCTGGTCGGCCTCCTCCTGGAGGCGTCGGCGGTCCAGGACGACGACGGCCTGGGCGGCGAAGGCGGCCAGCACCCGGCGGTCCTCGGCGGGCAGTACGCGGCCGGAGAGGGCGAGTGCGGTGTGGTCGCCGACCGGCATGTCCACGTCCGCGTCCTCGGGGAGCGTCGGCGGATGCGGGCCGACACTGCCCGCGCAGGTCCACGGGTCGATGTCGCTCAGGCGCTCCAGCAGGGCGACCGACTCCATGGCGAAGGTCTCCCGGACCCGCTCCAGGAGGGCGTCGAGGCTGGTCTCGCCGCGCAGCACGCTGCCGGCCAGGAAGGAGAGGATCTCCGACTCGGCGCGCAGCCTGGCCGCCTGGTGCGTGCGCCGGGCGGCGAGGTCCACCACCGAGGCCACCGAGACCGCCACACCCACGAAGATCACGATGGCGACGAAGTTCTTGGGGTCGGCGATGGTCAGCCGGTGCAGCGGCGGGGTGAAGAAGTAGTTCAGCAGCAGCGAGCCGAAGGCCGCCGAGGCGAGGGCCGGCAGCAGTCCGCCGAGCAGCGCCGCCGCCACGATCAGCGTCAGGAACAGCAGCATGTCGTTGGCAAGACCGAGGTCCGCGGAGCTGTGGGTCAGCAGCAGCGAGAGGACCACGGGGCCGACGACACCGGTCAGCCAGCCCGCGATGATCCGGGAGCGGCCGAGCCGCGCACCCCGGGCCACCGGCAGGCCGCGTCCCTTGCCCACCTCGTCGTGCGTGATCAGGTGCACGTCCAGGTCGGGCCCCGACTCCCGGGCGACCGTGGCGCCGACGCCGGGCCCGAAGACGTACTGCCAGCCCTTGCGCCGGGACACGCCCAGGACGATCTGGGTGGCGTTGACACCGCGGGCGAACTCCAGCAGGGCGGCCGGGATGTCGTCGCCGATGACGTGGTGGAAGGTGCCGCCGAGGTCCTCGGCCAAGGTGCGCTGGACGGCCAGCTCCTTCGGTGAGGCGGAGGTGAGTCCGTCGCTGCGGGCGATGTAGACGGCCAGCACCTCGCCGCCGGCGCCCTTCTCGGCGAGCCGGGCGGCACGGCGGATCAGGGTGCGGCCCTCGGGACCGCCGGTCAGGCCTACGACGATGCGCTCGCGGGCCTGCCAGGTGGAGCGGATGCCATGCTCGCCCCGGTACTGCTGGAGGTACGCGTCGACCCGGTCGGCCACCCAGAGCAGGGCCAGCTCGCGCAGGGCGGTGAGGTTGCCGGGCCGGAAGTAGTTGGAGAGGGCCGCGTCGACCTTGTCCGGCTTGTAGATGTTGCCGTGCGCCATCCGCCGCCGCAGCGCCTGGGGCGACATGTCGACCAGCTCGATCTGGTCGGCGCGGCGCACCACCTCGTCAGGGACGGTCTCCCGCTGCCGTACGCCGGTTATCGACTCGACGACGTCACCGAGCGACTCCAGGTGCTGGATGTTCACCGTCGACACGACGTCGATCCCGGCGGACAGGAGTTCCTCGACGTCCTGCCACCGCTTGGCGTTCCGTGAGCCGGGCACATTCGTGTGGGCCAGTTCGTCCACCAGGGCGACGGCCGGAGCCCGTTCCAGGACCGCGTCCACGTCCATCTCGGTGAAGACGGTGTCCCGGTAGGCGAGCTCCTTGCGCGGGATCTCCTCCAGGCCGTGCAGCATCACCTCGGTGCGCGGCCGGTTGTGGTGCTCCACGAACGCCACCACGCAGTCCGTGCCCCGCTCCACACGCCGGTGCGCCTCGGACAGCATCGCGTAGGTCTTGCCGACGCCCGGCGCCGCACCGAGGTAGATCCGAAGCTTGCCGCGTCCCATGGCCCCATTGTCTTCCCAAACACACCGAACACACTGTGTACGCTGCGTCGACCCTACGGCCAACAATTCACGCAAATGGGACGGGAAGCCGGAGCGCGGGCGTCTTTGACGCAACCCTGATGCGCGGGAAGCGGGAAGCGGGAAGCGTGAGGCAGAACGCGGGCCCGGGGCCCAGGGGCGACGGCAACGGCCCGTGGCACTCCGGAAGTCGTCGAGTCGTCCGGGACGCCACGGGCCGCACGCCGGCCGGCGCTTCAGGCCTTGACGGTGAAACCGTGCTCCGCACCGAGCTTGCCCAGGGTCGTCCGCCCCGGGATGCCGTCGGCCTCGGCGCCGGTGTAGCCGTACCGGCGCTGGAGGGCCGCGTACGCCTCGACGGTCCTGGTCCCGAAGGAGCCGTCCGCCCACTGTGCGGGCAGCAGCCCCTCGGCGACGAGGGCCTTCTCGACGACGAGGACGTCCGCCTTGTGTGTCTTGCCGCCCTGGGGCAGGCCCGGATCGCGGCGTGCGGCGGCGATCAGGTTGCTCAGGTCGACGACCGGCTTCTGCGGTTTGGGCGGCTCGGGCGGCTTGGGGCCGGTGCCCGGCGCCGGTTTGCCGTCCGCCGCCTCGAAGAGGGCGGACTTGTCGATGTTGCCCGGGTCCCAGTGGTCGTTGCCGGGGATGTTCGCGTGGCCGTAGTGACCGCCCTTGGTCAGCCACACCGAACGGGGGCGGTTGGTCGCGTCGGCGGCCGACTTCGCCAGGCGGCCCGCCGGGAAGGTGTCCGGGACATTCCAGGAACGGATCGCGGCCATCATGGCCCTGAAGTTCGGACCCGGCTTCCAGGTGGCGGTGAACGGCTTGGCCGCCCGCCCGAGCACCTCGATCTGGATGCACACCTTGCCGACGCGGTTGGTCCGCGTCGAACCGTCATTGCGCAGGGCGCGGGCGCTCTGGTTCAGCGGGCCGAACTGGCCGAGCCGGTCGGTGGTCGGGGCGTACAGCAGGTGCGGCTCGGCGGACACCCGGATCAGATGCGCCGCCACGGCACGGAACGCGTCGTCACCACTGCCGCTCTCCGTGGTGTGCCAGACGACGCGGCCGGGGGCCGACGCGAGGTCCATCGCGCCTCCGATGCTCCCGTCACCCAGTCTCTGCGCTTTGTCGATCCAGATCTTGCTCATCCCCAGGTCCCCCATGTCGGTCTGTCCGGTTCGGTAAGTGCCGGGCGGAACAAGGGAGTTGACGCCTCGACATCGGCTCTCCCCCCAACCTCTTCCGCCCTGGGTGACGCAGCGTAGCCACTCAGGGGTTGCGGTTCAGGGCGTTTCTTAAATCAGACGTTTATTGATTCGGAGCCCCGCCCGCCTGACCCAAGGCGCCGGGAACAGCGATGGGCCGCACTCCCCGAGGGGAGTGCGGCCCATCGCCCACTTCCTGCAAGCGGCCGTACGCGGCTACCGGACCTCGGTGATCTCCGGTCCGCGCTGCAGCTGACCCATGCCGCCGGAGAAGCGGGAACCGGCCTGCTCCTCCTGCTGAACGCCCTCGGCGACCATCTGCGCGTCGTCCGGAAGCTTCAGGACGATCGGGTCGCGCGGGGCCATCGGGCCGTCGCCGCGGACCACCACGGTGTCCCGGAAGATCGACTCCAGTACGCCGCCGCTCTGCGGCTGCACGGCGCCCTGGCCGGAGATCACTCCGCGCAGGAACCAGCGGGGGCCGTCCACACCGATGAACCGGACGACCTGGAAGCCGCCCGTCCCGTCCGGCAGCTGCACCGGCACCTGGGCGCGCAGCTCCCAGCCCAGCGGGCCCTCGACCTCGTCGATGACACCGCCCTGCTGGGTGATGCCGGAGGCGATCTCCTCGCGCACCTCGCCCCAGATGCCCTCGCGCTTGGGAGCGGCGAAGGCCTGCAGCTGGACGGCGCTGTCCTTCAGCACCACGGTCGCCGCGACGATCGCGTCGCCCGCGACCTCCACGCGAAGCTCCATGCCGTCGACCCCCGGCACGAAGAGGCCGCCAAGGTCGACCCGGCCCTCGGCCGGATCACGCACCTCGGCGCTGTCCCAGGGACCGTCGGGGCGCGGCTCCGGTTCGAGCCTCACGCGCCCGCGCTCCGCCCCGTCCGCCTCAGTGTCGACGCCGTCGACGACCTGCTCGGCCTCGCCCGCCGCGTCCTCGGCGGCACTGCCCTTCTTGCGACGTCCGAACACGTCAATGTCCTTCCCGGTCGGATACGACCGAAGCGTATCGATTCCCACCCGATGTGCCGCCCACGGCGGCATGCCCGCCAGTGGACCCGAAGCCCACGGCGGCATGCCCGCCAGTGGACCCGAAGCCCCCTGCGGCCCGCGCCGAGTCGGGAAGCTCCGCCACCTCCTGGAAGCGCACCTTCTCGACCTGCTGGACGATCAGTTGGGCAATCCGGTCGAAGCGCTCGAACCGCACGGACTCGCGCGGGTCGAGATTCACCACGATCACCTTGATCTCCCCACGGTACCCGGCATCCACCGTCCCCGGGGCATTCACGAGAGCGACACCGCAGCGGGCGGCGAGCCCGGAGCGCGGGTGCACGAAGGCCGCGTACCCCTCGGGGAGCGCGACGGACACTCCGGTGGGCAGCACGGCTCGTTCACCGGGCTCCAGTTCACAGTTCTCCGTCGTCCGGAGGTCCGCGCCGGCGTCGCCGGGATGCGCGTATTCCGGAAGCGGTACGTCCGGATCGACGCGCTTGATCAGCACGTTCACGGGAGCCGGGGTCATGGGAGTCGAAGGCATGGAAGCCGGGGTCACGGGTTCACCTCGAAGGCACGGGTACGCCGGACCTGGTCCGGTTCGTTCATGGCCGCCCTGATCTCTTCCGGGCGGCCGTTGTCGATGAAGTGGTCGACCTTCACCTCGATGAAGAGGGCGTCCGCGCGGACGGCGACGGGCCCCTCGGGGCCGCCGATCCGCCCGGTGGCGGTCGAGTAGATCTTGCGTCCCGCCACCGCCGTGACCTCGGCCTCCAGGTACAGCACGGTGCCGACGGGCACGGGCCGTACGAAGTCGGTCTCCAGCCGTCCGGTCACGGCGATGGTGCGCAGCAGCCAGTTCAGCGAGCCGAGGGTCTCGTCGAGGGCGCTCGCGAGGACTCCGCCGTGCGCGAGGCCGGGAGCGCCCTGGTGGGCGCCCTTCACCGTGAACTCCGCGGTGATCCGCACGCCTTCACCGGCGCGGGCCGCCAGGTGCAGCCCGTGCGGCTGCTCGCCGCCGCAGCCGAAGCACTGGTCGTAGTGCGCGCCGAGCAGCTCGCCGGGGGCGGGCGCGTCCGGGTGCCGCACCGGCGCCACGGCGTCGGCCGGGGGCCGCAGTGCTGAAGATGTACCACTCACAGGCGCAGACCCTACCTCCGCGTAAGCCGGACATACGCACCGTGGCAGGCTTGGCCGTATGCAGCCTTCCGCCCCACCGTACGAAGAACGTCTGACCGCGCCTCGCTCCTGGTGGCTCATCAGCCTCCTGGTGGGCGTCTCGATGGCCCTGATCCTGCTGCCGTTCGGCACGCTGCCGCTGCTGGGCGGCCTGGTCGGCGGCACTGCGGTCGCGGCGGTGGCGGCCAGCTCGTACGGCTCGGTGCGGATCCGTGTGGTGGGCGGCTCCCTGATCGCGGGCGATGCGAAGATCCCGGTCTCCGCCCTCGGCGAGGCCCACATCCTCGACGCCGAGGAGGCCCGCGCCTGGCGCACGTTCAAGGCCGACACGCGCGCCTTCATGCTCCTGCGCTCCTACGTCCCGACCGCCCTCCGCGTGGAGATCACGGACCCGTCGGACCCGACCCCGTACGTGTATCTGTCGACCCGGGAGCCGGAGCGCCTGGTGGCGGCACTGGACGCGGTGCGCGCCGCGTAGACCGCGCAGGAAGCCGCCGCTGTCTCGGGGTGCGGCGTGAGGTGCTGCGCGCGCGGGCACCCCGCACGCGTGTTCAGCGCCCCAGCTCCCTGGGGTTCTCCCCCATGCCCAGCGGATCGGCGGGTTTCTCCAGGGGCGGCAGGGCCGGCAGCGCGTCCCACGGCACCTGCGCCTTGCGGAGGTCCCTGCGGACGCGATCGGCGAGCTTTCTCGTGTCACGGCGGTTCATGACCGCCCCGACGGCGGCGCCGACCATGAACGGCATCAGGTTCGGCAGGTTTCTGACCATGCGCTTCATGATCTGCTGACGCAGCTCGCGCTTCATGTGGACCCCGAGGGCCCCGTTGAACGTCGACGGCTTGGTCACGTCGATGCCGCGCTCCTCCGACCACGAGTTCAGATACGTGGTGGAGCGCTCTTTCACGTTGCCCGGCGGCCGCAGGCCGTAGACCTCGTACAGCTCGGCGATCAGCTTCAGCTCGATCGCGGCGACGCCGGTGACCTCGGCGGCCAGCTCCGTGGGCATCGCGGGTGGTACGGGCATCATCGCGGCGGCGCCGACTCCGGCGCCCACGGTGGACGTCGCGTTGCACGCGCCCGCGACGAGCTTGTCCGCGAGCTGCTCGGGCCCCAGGCCGGGGAACTGCTTCCGCAGCGTCGCGAGGTCGCGTACGGGGATACGCGGGGCGTTCTCGATGATTCGGTCGGTCAGGTACGCCAGGCCCGCCCTGGCCCGGCTGCCGCCTTTACGGACACCTTCCCTGACCCCGTGGCCGACGGCGGCCACTCGGCGTTTGGCGACAGGCGCCTTCGGATCCGGCACCGCCAGGGCACCGGAGGCGCCTGTCGCGTCCACCGCTTCGAGCGAGGCCGGGCGGCCCCGCTCGTCGTCACGTACGCCGTCCGAAGACGGACCGGCCGCTCCCTGGTCACGGAAACGGCGCTTCCAGGGCGGGGTCGAGCCAGTCACGGCCGACCCTGCCTCAGTCGCAGTCGCGGCAGATCGGCTGGCCGTTCTTCTCGCGGGCCAGCTGGCTGCGGTGGTGGACCAGGAAGCAGCTCATGCAGGTGAACTCGTCCTGCTGCTTCGGCAGGACCCGGACGGCCAGCTCTTCGTTCGAGAGGTCCGCGCCGGGCAGCTCCAGGCCTTCCGCGGCCTCGAACTCGTCGACGTCTACCGCCGAGGTCGACTTGTCGTTCCGGCGAGCCTTGAGTTCTTCAAGGCTGTCCGAGTCGACGTCGTCGTCGGTCTTTCGTGGTGTGTCGTAATCCGTTGCCATGTCGCTCTCCCCCTCTGGGTGTCTGCGGTGTCTCCAGCGCACGTAACGCGCGAGAGGCCGGACTTGTGCCCGACCCGAAGCGGAGATTTTGCCTCACATCAAGGTCTGTTACTCAATCGACACCCAATCGGACCCCTCAAGAGTGATCGGCTTGGATGGCGAACGGGACCGTACACGGTCCGAATGCCGCACTTCAAAGGCGTCTCACCGTGTACTTCCCGTGATCTGAACCCCCGAAAACCCGGATGTTCCCGGCTTTCCGACAGCCTTCTTGATCACGGAGAGTAGATGGCCGGAAATTCGTCCTTGTGATCGATCACACACGAGTCCGCTGGGCAGGTGCCCAGAAAATTCCGCGCAAAGCGAACATCCTCGCGTGTCGGCGACATGGTCTCAGATAGGCAGGGTTACTCGCATCACCAGTCCACCTCCCTCGCGCGGTTCCGCGGCGATGTGACCACCGTGGGCACGGGCCACCGACCGGGCGATCGACAGGCCGAGACCCACGCCCTTGTCACTGCCCGTGCGCTCCGTCCGCAGCCGCCGGAACGGTTCGAAAAGATTGTCGATCTCGTACGCGGGGACCACGGGACCGGTGTTGGACACCACGAGGACCGCCTGACCGTGCTGCATCTCCGTCGTGACCTCGACCCAGCCGTCCTCCGCCACGTTGTACCGCACGGCGTTCTGGACCAGGTTCAGGGCGATGCGCTCCAGGAGGACGCCGTTGCCCTGGACGACCGCGGCAGTCTGCTCGCCGCGGATCTCCACACCCTTCGCGTCCGCCTCGGCACGCACCTGGTCGACGGCCTGCGAGGCGACCTCGGCGAGGTCGACCGGCTTGCGCTCCACGATCTGGTTGTCGCTGCGGGCGAGCAGCAGCAGGCCCTCGACGAGCTGCTCACTGCGCTCGTTGGTGGCGAGCAGGGTCTTGCCGAGCTGTTGCAGCTCCACGGGTGCCCCGGGATCGGACAGGTGCACCTCCAGGAGCGTGCGGTTGATCGCCAGTGGGGTCCGCAGCTCGTGCGAGGCGTTCCCCACGAACCTCTGCTGGGCCGTGAAGGCCCGCTGCAGCCGCTCCAGCATGTCGTCGAAGGTGTCCGCCAGCTCCTTCAGCTCGTCGTCCGGGCCGTCCAGCTCGATCCGCCGCGACAGGTCCGAGCCGGCCACCGCGCGCGCGGTGCGGGTGATCCGGCCGAGCGGCGCGAGGACGCGGCCGGCCATCGCGTAGCCGAAGGCGAACGCGATCACGGCGAGGCCGAGCAGGGCGAGGAGCGAGCGGCTCAGGAGGTTGTCGAGGGCGTGCTGACGCTGCTCGTTGACGCAGGCGTTCATCGCCTCGTTGAGTTCGGTCGCCGACGGGCTGGGCGGGAAGTTGCAGGTGGGGCTGGTCACCCCGCCGGAGACGATCCTGAACGGCAGACCACTGCCCACGTTCAGGGCCTCGGCGGCGAGCAGATAGATGATCGACAGCAGCAGGATTCCGGCGATCAGGAACATGCCGCCGTACAGCAGGGTGAGCCTTATCCGGATGGTCGGACGCAGCCAGGGGAACGGCGGCTCCGGTTTCCTCGGGTCCCAAGTGGGCTTCGGAGGCGCCTTGGGCGGCGCGGGTGTCGTGGCCATCGCAGATCAGATCCGGTAGCCGGAACCGGGCACGGTGACGATCACCGGGGGCTCGCCCAGCTTGCGGCGCAGGGTCATCACGGTGACACGTACGACGTTGGTGAACGGGTCGGTGTTCTCGTCCCAGGCCTTCTCCAGGAGCTGCTCGGCCGAGACGACGGCGCCCTCGCTGCGCAGCAGCACCTCCAGGACGGCGAACTCCTTGGGCGCGAGCTGGACCTCCTTGCCGTCCCGGAAGACCTCGCGACGGTTCGGGTCGAGTTTGATGCCGGCCCGCTCCAGGACAGGCGGCAGCGGCAGGCTCGTACGCCGGCCGAGGGCACGCACGCGTGCCGTCAGCTCGCTGAACGCGAAGGGCTTGGGGAGGTAGTCGTCGGCCCCGATCTCCAGGCCCTCCACACGGTCGCTGACGTCTCCGGAGGCCGTGAGCATCAGCACGCGCGTGGGCATGCCGAGCTCGACGATCTTGCGGCAGACGTCGTCGCCGTGCACCAGGGGGAGGTCGCGGTCGAGGACCACCACGTCGTAGTCGTTGACTCCGATGCGTTCCAGGGCGGCCGCACCGTCGTACACGACGTCGACGGCCATGGCCTCCCGGCGCAGTCCGGTGGCCACCGCATCGGCGAGCAGTTGCTCGTCCTCGACGACGAGTACGCGCACGTCGCTTGTCCTTCCTCTGTCCACCCGCGTAGCGCCTCCTCGGCACACACGGGCAGGGTCTGATGGGGGTCCCCGCTCGAACGCAGCCGCGATTGGGGAGGGTGAGACCTCCATCCTGCCCTTTTCGGCCATAAGTCGGCTGTAAGGCGGGTGCGGGGGCCCGGGAATGGGAGATTTTCTCGTTCGGTTGAGGTTTCCGTGGAAGGGAGCGGGGGGAGGACGGCTTTACACCCCGCGATCACGCTCTGCTTGTGCCGCACCACCATGCGGTACGCCACGATCCGCTTCCGCAGGGCGGGCGTGGGTGTCCGGCACCGTCGCCGCCCAGCCCGGGCAGCGCTGGGCGGGCACCCGGAGGCGTGATCGCCCCTTCTGAACGGCACACCCCCGTGCCACCGACCCACGACCCAGGACGAGGGGGCGCAGCATGGACGCATTCACCGCAGGACTTCTGCAGCGCATAAGGGCGACCGAGTCCGACCTGACGATGGCTCGCGAGACCGGCGACGACTTCCTCGCGGAGGTCGAGCAGGCCGAGCTGGACGACCTGCACCGCCTGGCCGCTGAGCACGGCGTGGAGGTCGGCGCGTCACGCGTCTGACGTAGTCCTACGAGAAGCAGCCCCGGCATCGATCCAGTGCCGGGGCTGCTTCTTTTTGGGGCTCGGTTCGCCTCCGGGGCGCAAAGCCTGTGTCGAGAGCCCGATCGTGCTCGACCCCTCCTTCGTCGGGGCCTCCGCGCGTTCGGGCTCTCGACACAGGCGCGCCCCTTCGGCTCACTCGCCGCCAATGTGTGCGCCACTCACTCGCCGGTGTTATACGCGGTGTCAGCCGCTCGGGTGTTTTACCCGCTGTCAGTCCGTGCTGGACGTGTGCGCGCTGTCAGTCGTGCCACGCTCCCAGTTCCTCCAGGCGGGCCTGGAGCGGCTCGAAGAGGCCGGGTGGGGCCGCGATCGTCAGGTCGGTCGAGAGGGGCTCGCCGGGACGTCCACCGGTCAGCGCGCCCGCTTCCCGGGCGATGAGGTCACCGGCCGCGTAGTCCCAGTGGTTCAGCCCTCGCTCGTAGTACGCGTCCAGGCGGCCCGTCGCCACGTCGCACAGGTCGATCGCCGCCGAACCGCCCCGGCGGATGTCCCGCACCTCCGGAACCAGGTGCCGGACGACCTCGGCCTGCCGGGCCCGGCGCTCGGCGAGATACCCGAAGCCGGTGCCGACCAGGGCCTGTCCGAAGGCGGGGGCGGGCCGCACGCGCGCGGGGACGTCGTTCACGTACGCGCCCTCGCCCAGGACCGCCCGGCACGTCTCACCGCGCATCGGGGCGTGCACCACTCCGACGATCGCCTCGCCGTCCTTGAGCGCCGCGATGGACACTGCCCAGCTGGGCAGTCCGTACAGGTAGTTGACCGTCCCGTCGATCGGGTCGATCACCCACTGGACGCCGCTGCTGCCCTCGACGCTGGCACCCTCCTCACCGAGCACGCCGTCGTCCGGCCTGAGGTCGGCCAGCAGTCCGGTGATCAGCTTCTCGGAGGCGACGTCCATCTCGGTGACGACGTCGACGGCGCTGGACTTGGTGGCGGCCACGCCGAGGTCGTCGGGGCGGCTGTCGCGCAGGAAGGCGCCCGCGCGGTGTGCCGCGTCGAGCGCGATCTCCAGGAGCTCGGCCTTCAGGCGGTCGCTCGCTGTTGTGGTCACGGTGCTCCTCATGCGTACTGGCTGTCGGCGCCCGCGGCTGCGGGCTTCGGGGCGCGGGCGGGGCAGCAGCCCACGGGGCACAGGTCGTGGCTCGGGCCCAGCGGGCCGAGCGCGCAGGGCGTCACGTCCTTGCCGCTCTCGGTGGCGGCCCGCTCCAGGACGAGGTCGCGGATCGCGGCGGCGAACCGCGGATCGGCGCCCACGGTGGCCGAGCGGCCGACCGGCAGACCCAGCTCCTCGGCCTTGGCCCTGGCCTCCGTGTCGAGGTCGTACAGGACCTCCATGTGGTCCGAGACGAACCCGACGGGAGCCATCACGACGGCCGGGACCCCGGCGCCGTGCAGCTCCTCCAGGTGGTCGCAGATGTCCGGCTCCAGCCACGGGATGTGCGGGGAGCCGGAGCGCGACTGGTAGACGAGCTGCCAGGGGTGGTCGACGCCGGTCTCCTCGCGCACGGCGTCGGCGATGAGCTGCGCGACGTCCAGGTGCTGCTTCACGTACGCGCCGCCGTCGCCGTGGTCCTCGACGGGGCCTGAGGTGTCCGCGGAGGCGTTCGGGATCGAGTGCGTCGTGAAGGCGATGTGCGCGCCCGCGCGGACGCCCTCGGGAAGCCCGGAGAGGGACTTCAGGACACCCTCGATCATGGGCTCCAGGAAGCCGGGGTGGTTGAAGTAGTGCCGCAGCTTGTCGATCCGCGGCAGCTCCAGGCCCTCGGTCTCAAGAGTCGCCAGGGCCCCGGCGAGGTCCTCGCGGTACTGCCGACAGCCCGAGTACGAGGCGTACGCGCTCGTGGCGAGCACCAGGATCCGGCGACGGCCGTCGGCGACCATCTCGCGCAGGGTGTCGGTCAGATACGGGCCCCAGTTGCGGTTGCCCCAGTACACGGGCAGGTCCAGGCCGTGGTCCGCGAAGTCCTTGCGGAGGGCGTCCAGGAGGGCGCGGTTCTGGTCGTTGATGGGGCTGACCCCGCCGAACAGGAAGTAGTGCTGCCCCACTTCCTTGAGGCGTTCCTTGGGGATGCCGCGTCCCCGCGTCACGTTCTCCAGGAACGGAACCACGTCGTCGGGGCCTTCGGGGCCGCCGAACGAGAGCAGGAGCAGGGCGTCGTAGGGGGTGGCATCGAGCGCGTCTCGCATGCCTCGATCCTGCCACTCGCCTCCGACAGGCGGACAACGGCGGGGGCCGGACGGCAGGCGGGCGGGGTGACGGGCGGAACCCGGGCGGGTGCGAGGTCCGCCGACTCGTAAGCTGTATCGGCCACATTCACGCCTTACCGGACCATCGCCGGAGATCCCCGTGCCCAGCCCCTACCGCGCCCTGTTCGCCGCCCCCGGCTCGACGGGCTTCACCACCGCGGGGCTCCTCGGCCGGATGCCGCTGTCGATGATGGGCATCGGCGTGGTCACGATGATCTCCCAGCTCACCGGGCGGTACGGGCTCGCGGGCGCACTGGCCGCGACCATCGCACTGTCCGCGGCCGTGCTCGGCCCGCAGATCTCGCGCCAGGTGGACCGGCACGGTCAGCGGCGGGTACTGCGCCCCGCCACATTGGTCGCACTCACCTCGGCCGCCGGTCTGCTGGCAGCCGCGCACTTCGACGGACCGGACTGGCTGCTGTTCGTCTGCTCGGCCGGCATCGGCTGCGTACCGAGCATCGGAGCGATGACCAGGTCCCGCTGGGCGTTCCTCTACCGGGGCAGGCCGGAACTGCACACCGCGTACGCCCTCGAGTCCGTCATCGACGAGGTCTGCTTCATCTTCGGCCCGATCATCTCCATCGGTCTGTCGACCGTCTGGTTCCCGGAGGCCGGGCCGCTGCTCGCGGGCTGCTTCCTGGCGGCCGGTGTCTTCTGGCTGACCGCCCAGCGCGCCACCGAGCCCCCGCCGCAGCCGCGCGAGCACCACACGGGCGGCTCGGCCCTGCGCTCGGCCGGACTGCAGGTCCTGGTGGCCACCTTCGTGGCGACGGGAGCGATCTTCGGCGCGGTCGACGTGGTCACCGTGGCCTTCGCCGAGGAGCAGGGCCACAAGGGGGCCGCGAGTATCGTCCTGGCCGTGTACGCGGCGGGCTCCTGCGTGGCGGGAGCCGCGTTCGGGCTGCTGCGCTTCGCGGGGGCTCCCGCCCGCAGGTGGCTGCTGGGCATATGTGCCATGGCCGTGAGTATGATCCCCCTCCTACTGGTCGGAAACTTGCCGTTCCTGGCCGTGGCGCTGTTCGTTGCGGGCCTGTTCATCGCGCCGACGATGATCACGACGATGGCCCTCGTCGAACTGCACGTACCTCGCGCGAAACTGACCGAAGGCATGACGTGGGTGAGCACCGGACTCGCGGTCGGCGTAGCGCTCGGCTCCTCCCTGTCCGGCTGGGTGATCGACACGGCCGGGGCGCGGGCCGGGTACGGGGTTCCGGCGGTGGCCGGAACCGTCGCGGCGGCGGTCGGTTTCCTCGGGTATCGCCGGCTCAGCAAGCCGGTTCCGCGTCGGGGAGGAACCCATGAGCAGCACAGCGAACGGGAAGAGCGGCACCTGGCGTAACTGGGCGGGGAACGTCACCGCCCGGCCCGCCCGGGAGGTCACTCCGGCCTCCGTCGAGGAGCTCTCCGCCGCCGTGCGCCGGGCCGCGGCGGACGGGCTCAGGGTCAAGGCCGTCGGTACCGGGCACTCCTTCACGGCCGCCGCCGCGACCGACGGCGTACTGATACGCCCCCAACTCCTCACCGGTATCCGGAAGATCGACCGCGAGGCCGGCACCGTCACCGTGGAGGCGGGCACCCCGCTGAAGCGGCTGAACCTGGCCCTCGCCCGCGAGGGGCTGTCGCTCACGAACATGGGCGACATCATGGAGCAGACGGTGTCCGGTGCGATCAGCACCGGCACGCACGGCACCGGCCGCGACTCCGCCTCGATCGCCGCCCAGATCACGGGCCTTGAGCTGGTGACGGCCGACGGCTCGGTCCTCTCCTGCTCCGAGAAGGAGAATCCCGAGGTCTTCGCGGCGGCCCGGATCGGGATCGGCGCCCTGGGTGTCATCACCGCGATCACCTTCTCCGTAGAGCCCGTTTTTCTGCTCACGGCCCGCGAGGAGCCGATGAGTTTCGACGAGGTCACGAGCACCTTCGACGAACTGTTCGCGGAGAACGAGCACTTCGAGTTCTACTGGTTCCCGCACACCGACAGCTGCACCACCAAGCGCAACAACCGCAGCGCGGGCCCCGAGAAGCCGGTCAGCACGGTGCGTGGCCTCTTCGAGGACGAGTTCCTCTCCAACGGCGTCTTCCAGGTGGCCAATTACGTGGGCCGTGGCGTGCCCGCCACGATCCCCGCGATCGCGAAGATCTCCAGCCGCGCCCTGTCCGCGCGCATGTACACCGACATTCCCTACAAGGTCTTCACCTCTCCGCGCCGGGTGCGGTTCACGGAGATGGAATACGCGGTCCCGCGCGCGGCCCTCGTCGAGACGCTGCGCGAACTGAAGGCCATGGTCGACCGGTCGCCGCTGCGCGTCAGCTTCCCCGTGGAGGTGCGTACGGCGCCCGCGGACGACATCACCCTGTCCACGGCGTCCGGCCGGGACACCGCGTACATCGCCGTCCACATGTTCAAGGGCACCCCGTACCAGGCGTACTTCAGCGCCGCCGAGCGCATCTTCACCGCGCACGAGGGGCGGCCGCACTGGGGCAAGATCCACTCGCGCGACGCGGAGTACCTCGCCGAGGCCTATCCGCGCTTCGGCGAGTTCACCGCACTCCGGGACCGGCTCGACCCGGAACGGCGGTTCGGGAACGACTACTTGCGCCGAGTGCTGGGCGAATAGCCGGACAGGTCGGCCTGGTGCGCGAGAAAGGGACACACAGGCGAAACGATTCGTTCCGTTTCTGGTGATTACGTGAAGTGCGGTGCGCGCCATGGTCACGAGAACGTCGTCGCGGGCGGCCAACTCCCGTCCCCGGACAGAAGTTCGGTGGCGTGCCGATCCACGCAAGTGGCCCGAATGGAGTACTGTTGCGAGCCCTGGGTCCGGACACTCGCCAGGGCGTCCGGGGCCTTCCAGGACCGCCGGGAGGGGGCTCGTTGCACAGGGTGATGGAGTTCGTCACTTAGCGTTGCGAATAGGTAACCGTGCCATAACGGCGAGTCAGGGCCCGCGCCCGACACGCCGGGCAACTCGGCAAGGTTGTGGCAGGCTGCACCCGGGCAGGCCACACTCGACTAGCGGAAGCAGCGACGCACGTGACGTCGGCAGGCACCACCCGGGAGGTCCCCATGCCCGAACTGCGTGTCGTGGCCGTCTCTAACGACGGCACACGGCTGGTGCTGAAGGCTGCGGACAGCACGGAGTACACGCTTCCGATCGATGAGCGTCTGCGCGCCGCCGTACGCGGCGACCGTCCCCGCCTCGGCCAGATCGAGATCGAGGTGGAGAGCCATCTCCGCCCCCGAGACATCCAGGCACGTATACGTGCGGGAGCCTCCGCCGAAGAGGTCGCCCAGTTCGCCGGAATCCCCGTCGACCGCGTGCGCCGCTTCGAGGGCCCCGTGCTCGCCGAGCGCGCGTTCATGGCGGAGCGGGCCCGGAAGACTCCTGTCCGCCGCCCGGGCGAGACCACAGGGCCCCAGCTCGGCGAGGCCGTGCAGGAGCGGCTGTTGCTGCGCGGCGCCGACAAGGAGACCGTCCAGTGGGACTCCTGGCGCCGCGACGACGGCACCTGGGAAGTCCTGCTGGTCTACCGGGTGGCGAGCGAACCGCACTCGGCGAGCTGGACGTACGACCCGCCCCGGCGGCTCGTCCAGGCCGTCGACGACGAGGCGCGCTCGCTGATCGGCGAGTCCGACGATCTGGCCGCCTCGGCGGAGCCCAGCTTCCCGTTCGTGCCGCGCATCGCCAGGCTGCCGCGCGACCGTCCGCTGGACCGTGCCCTGGACCGGCAGATGGAGCGGCCGAGCCTGCCGTCCCCGCCGTCCGAGCAGGACGTCGAGGAGAGCGCCGAGGAGCGCGAGCGCGACTCGCTCACCAGCCTCCTGGAGGCGGTGCCCAGCTTCCGCGGCGACATGGTGGTGCCCGAGCGTCCCTCGGCGCCTTCGACCGCCTCCACGGCTTCCACCACCTCCACCACGGAGCGTCCCGCCGTGGAGGAACCGCCCGCCCCGGAGCCGGAGGCCGAGGAGGCCCCGGCACCCGCGGCCTCGGCCGGTTCCGCCTACGCGGACGTGCTCATGCCCCGTTCGGTGGGCAGCCACCGCGACCGGCTCGTCGGCGCCACCGACCGGCAGGCCGAGGCGGACGGTGTCCGGCCCGGCCGCAGAGCCGCCGTGCCGAGCTGGGACGAGATCGTCTTCGGGACACGTCGGAAGAAGCAGGACTAGTAAGTGGTCGGGGCTCGCACCACCTCGGTGCGAGCCCTTTCCGCGGAGCTACTGCGGGTCGGGTCCTGTCGCGACCGGGCGGCTGTCGTCCTGGGACCACTCCGACCACGAGCCCACGTACAGCGCGGCCGGGATGCCCGCGACCGCCAGTGCCAGGACCTCGTGCGCGCCGGAGACACCCGAGCCGCAGTAGACCCCGACCTCGGAAGTGCCGGACGCGCCCAGGGACTTGAAGCGGTCGGCGAGATCACCGGCGGGGTGGAAGTGGCCGGATTCCGCCACGTTCTCGGTGGTCGGCGCCGACACCGCGCCGGGGATGTGCCCGCCGACGCGGTCGATCGGCTCGACGTCACCGCGATAGCGCTCGGCGGCCCGGGCGTCGAGGAGCAGACCGGTGCGGGCCAGCGCCGCGGCACCGTCGGCGTCCAGGAGGGGCAATGCGCCGGGAGCCGGTACGAAGGTGCCGGCGGCCGGGGCCGGGTGGCCGGATTCGACCGGGCCGCCCCAGGCCGCGAGGCCGCCGTCAAGCACGCGTACCGACGGATGACCCGTCCAGCGCAGCAGCCACCACGCGCGCGCGGCGGCCCAGCCGAGCCCTCCGTCGTACACGACGACGGCACGGTCCCCGGACACTCCGGCCGCGCGCATGGCCGCGCCGAAGACCGCCATGTCGGGCAGCGGATGCCGGCCGGCCACACCGGCCGGACCGGCGAGTTCCGAGTCCAGGTCCACGTAGACGGCCCCTGGGATGTGCGCCTCCTCGTAGGCGGAGCGCAGGTTCGGACCGCCCAGCTGCCAGCGGATGTCCAGGACGACCGGAGGGTTCGGACCCGCGAGATCGCTCGCGAGTTCGGATGCGGAGATGATGGCGTTCATGGCACCCATCCTTGCGCACGGGGTGGCCGCATCGCCCAGGTCCGGCTACTGTGCTCCGCCGGACCGGCCCGACCACACGGTGTGCGGGCACGACCACACGCTGTACGGCCGATGGACACCGGCAGGCAACCGCGGGGCAACGGATGAACACCTGCGTTTCGGGCATCCTCCCGCCGTGGGCCGCCCGGCCGGGGCGCGTACCGCCCCTGGTGGTGCGAACATCGGCACCGGGCACGGAAGCGCGCGGCGACGGTACGCGCGTTTCGGAAACGGAAGCGAAGCGGCCCCACGAGGCGCCGAGGAGAGGGTGACGATGACCGAGGCACGGTGTTCGGCCGGCCTGAACGGCACTGCGCACGCGCCCGGCACACCCTGCTGGGTGAGTCTGATGGTGCACGGAATGGCCGCGACCCAGGAGTTCTACGGAGAGCTGTTCGGCTGGGAGTTCCAGCCCGGCCCCCAGCAGCTGGGCGCGTATGTGCGGGCGCAGCTCGACGGCCAGGAGGTGGCGGGAATCGGCCAGCTCCCGCCGGACCGCCACCTGCCCGTCGCCTGGACGCCCTACCTCGCCTCGGACGACGTGGACCTGACGGCCGAGACGGTACGGTCCTGCGGCGGCACGGTCGGAGTCGGTCCCCTGGACGCCGACGAGGCCGGCCGGCTGGCCATCGCCTCGGACCCCTCGGGTGCCGTCTTCGGCGTCTGGCAGGCCGCGGCCCACCTCGGCACGGGCATCACCGGCGTCCCCGGCACACCCACCTGGAACGAACTCGTCACCCGCGACTCCGCGGGCGTCGCCAAGTTCTACGAGACGGTCTTCGGTTACGAGGAGGAGCCCGTCGTCTCCGCCGACTTCGACTACATCACCCTCCACATCAAGGGCCGCCCGGTGGCCGGCATCCACGGCGTCGGCAACGCCCTCCCCCGTGACCGCGGCCCCCACTGGATGACGTACTTCGAGGTCGCGGACGTGGACTCCGCCCTGGCCCGCGTCCTGGACCTCGGCGGCCACGCCCTCAAACCGCCCCGCGACACCCCCCACGGCCGCATCGCCACGGTGGCGGACCCGGAGGGCGCGATGTTCTCGGTGGTACGGACGAGCCGGTGATCCGGCTGACGGGCCGCTGACGCGGGCGCGTACGCCTCAGTTCCGGGCCGTACGCCTCAGCTCTGGGGCACCATGTCCACCGGGAGCACATCCGGTGACAGCACGCCCGCCTGAGCGGTGGCCGCGGTCATCCGCCGGCGATGGTGGCGGCGGCACAGGACCTCGTAGCCGATGTCCTCCGCCTGGTTGACGTCGCCGACGACGACCTGGGCGCCCTCGACGACCATGTGGCCGCCTATGGTGCGGGCGTTGTGGGTGGCGCGGGCGCCGCACCAGCACAGCGCCTCGACCTGGAGGACCTCGACGCGGTCGGCGAGTTCCACGAGGCGCTGGGAGCCGGGGAAGAGCTTGGAGCGGAAGTCCGTCGTGATGCCGAAGGCGAAGACGTCGATGCCCAGGTCGTCGACCACACGCGCGAGTTGGTCGATCTGTACGGGGGCGAGGAACTGCGCCTCGTCGGCGATGACGTAGTCGGCGCGGCCGCCCTGCGAGAGGTGGTCGACGAGATACGCGTACACGTCCTGGTCCTGCTCGACCTCCACCGCGTCCGTGACTAGGCCGAGGCGGGAGGACAGCTTGCCCTCGCCGGCGCGGTCGTCCCGGGTGAAGATCACGCCCTGCAGGCCGCGGGCCGAGCGGTTGTGCTCGATCTGGAGAGCCAGCGTGGACTTCCCGCAGTCCATGGTTCCGGAGAAGAACACCAGCTCGGGCATGGCGAGTCGAGCACCTTTCGGGAAGGACAGGAGAGGGAGGGGCGACGGGAACGGGCCAGCGTCAGGAACGTACTTCCAGGAGCGGGATGTGTTGCTCCACGGACGTCATCGAGCCGTGGTTGCCGACCATCGCCGACTCCTTCGGCTCCCGCTCGGACGCGATGATCAGCACGTCGTCACGGGCCGCCGCGACCACGTCGCCAATGCGGCCGTACACCCGCTCGTCGATCCGCGGCCCGAACCACCCCGCCGCGATCGCCTCGTCCCGCGACGCCACCCAGAACTGCTCGCCGAGCACCTCGCGCCAGCAGGTCAGGACGTCCGACTCGGCCCCCGGGACCGCGTACACGTGGCGGGCCCGGCCCTCGCCGCCGAGGAGGGCGACGCCGGCGCGCAGCTCCCAGTCCTCGTCGAAGTCGATGCGGTGCTGCTCGTCGAAGGGGATGTCGATCATGCCGTGGTCGGCGGTGACGTAGAGCGCCGTGCGCGGCGGCAGTTGTTCCGCCAGGCGCTGGACCAGGCGGTCCACGTACATGAGTTGTCCGCGCCAGGGGTCGGAGTCGACGCCGAAGCGGTGGCCCTTGCCGTCCACCTCCGCGTAGTACGTGTAGACCAGCGAGCGGTCCCCGGCGGCCAGTTGCTCGGCCGCGAAGTCCATGCGTTCCTCGCCCGACAGCCGTCCGTGGAACGTCCCGCCGCTGAGCGCGACCTTGGTCAGCGGAGTGTTCTGGAAGCCCGGCGACGAGACCTGGGCGGTGTGCACGCCCGCCGCGTCGGCCAGCTGGAAGATCGTGGGGTACGGCTGCCACTTGCCCGGCGGCGTCCACGGGTTCCACCGGAGCTGGTTCATCAGCTCGCCGGTCTCCGGGTTGCGCACGGTGTAGCCGGGCAAGCCGTGCGCGCCCGGCGGCAGCCCCGTACCGACCGAGGCCAGGGAGGTCGCGGTCGTCGCGGGATAGCCCGCGGTGATCGGCCGGCCGGTGCCACCGCGCGAGCTGCCCAGCAGGGCGGTCATGAACGGGGCCTCGTCCGGATGCGCCTTCAGCTGCTCCCAGCCGAGACCGTCGATCAGGAAGACGCAGTTCCGGTCCGCCGCGCTCAGTTCCATGAGCGAAGCGGTCATATCCGGTACGTCCATGCCCGCGGCCAGCGTGGGCAGCAGGTCGGCGAGCGAACCGGTGCCGTATTCGGGGACGGGAGCTGAGTCGAGAGCGAGCGGTTCCGGGTGGTCCCAGAGCGACTGGGACATCAGCGGGTGACGTCCGCGGTCGCCTCCGAGAGGGACTGCGCGAAGGCGAGCGTCTGCCGCACGGCGTCCGGACCGTCGCCGGCCTCGCTGACGCGCAGGCTCAGGTCGTCCGCCGTCGAACTGCCCGTGTACCCGTGGTCGGCCTCGCAGTTGGGGTCGCCGCAGGCGGCCGGCTCCAGGTCGATGCGGGCGACCGCGCCCCAGCCGATGGTCAGGACGACCTCGCGGGGCAGCGTCCCGGGTACGTACTTCTCCGGATTGGCGACGACGCGGCTGAGCACGACCGACGAGATCCGGCCGATCTTCACGGACTCGGTGGACGTGGTCGCGTACGGCGTCGGCGACGTGCTGTCAGCCGCCTGCTCATCGGTGTGGCTCACGATGAAACGGTTACCCGTGAGGACTAGCACCGTCACGTGTCGGCGCACCTCGTTCGCGTCGAACGTCGTCTCCTGGTGGACCAGATACGACTGGATGGGCTCGCCGCCGACAGCGGCCTCCACCGCCTCGGCCACGAGGGCCGGGTAGTAGCCGCTGCGCTCGATCGCCGCTCGCAGCCCCTGGGTCGTCGTACTGGTCTTGGCCATGACGTCCATCCTACGGGGACGCACTGGCTGCGAGGCACCGCTCAGTACACAGGAAGTGTGCGCGGACCGAGGTCGTCCCGGGCGGGCGGCGGCGCGAGCCGCACGGAGGCGCCGAGCACGCTCAGCCCGCGCGGGGCGACGACGACGGGCTCCAGGGACACGGAGACGACCTCCGGGTGGTCGTCCACAAGGCGTGACAGGCGCAGCAGCAGTTCCTCCAGTGCCGCCGTGTCGGCGGGTGCCGAGCCCCGCCAGCCGAAGAGGAGCGGTGCGGTCCGGATCGACCGGACCAGTGAGGCCGCGTCCCGGTCGGTGACCGGAATCAGCCGGTGGGCGGTGTCCCCGAGCAGCTCCGAGGCGGCTCCGGCGAGCCCGAAGGAGAGCACGGCTCCGGCCGCCGGATCGATGACCGCGCGGACGACGGTGTCGACCCCGCGCGGCGCCATGCCCTGCACCACCGGCCGCAGCTCCTCGGGCTTCCCGAAGAGGGCGGTCAACTCGGCGTACGCCCGGCGCAGTTGCTCCTCGTCCGCCAGATCCAGCCGTACGCCGCCCAGGTCGGCGCGGTGCCGCAGGTGCGGGGCGGTGGTCTTGAGCGCCACGGGGTAGCCGAGGCGCTCCGCCGCGGCGACGGCTTCGTCGGGCGTCGGCGCCGGCTGGGCGCGGCGTACGTCGATGCCGTACCGCCCCAGCAGCGCGCAGGTGTCGTCGGAGCCGAGCGTGAGCCCGCTCATGTCACCGCCGTGGTCGCCCAGCAGGCCGTCGATCTGCTCGGCGGCGCCCTTCTCGTCGATGTCCTCGTACTCGGGGACTCTCCCGGGGTCGGCGGACTCGCGCCGCCACTGGCCGTACCTGACGGCTTCGGCGAGGGCACGGACGGCGCGCTCGGCGGCGGGGTAGGCGGGGATGAGGCGGGACTCGTCGAGGGGGACCTTCGCCGACGGCGGTTCGGCGGGGCGGGGGAGCCGGGGTTCGACGGGCTGGGGTGCCGTACTGGTGGCCGCGGAGAGCGCCTCCGCGAGCCCGCCGAGCTCCACGTGGACCACGAGCACCGGCTTGGCCGGAGCCGCGGCTGACGCCGAGCGGAGCGCCTCCGCGAGGGCCGCGTCCGCCGCCGTGGCCTCCCCGACCGTCGGAATGGCGGTGACGACCACGGCGTCGCACGCGTCGTCGGCGAGGGCATGCGCCAGCGCCGCGTGGAAGTCCTCCGCGGCGGCCGCCGTGGTCAGATCCCTGGGCGGCAGCGGTCGCAGGCCTTCGGCCAGACACGCGTCGTACGTGAGCAGCCCCAGCGACTCGGAGTTCCCGAGGATCGCCACCCGGGGCCCGGGCGGCAACGGCTGGCGCGCCAGCAGCAGGCCCGCGTCGACCAGCTCCGTGATCGTGTCCACCCGGATGACCCCGGCCTGCCGCAGCAGCGCCGACACGGTGGCGTGCGGCAGCCGGGTGGCCCGTACCGCATGCCCCTGGGGAGCGGCCCCGCCGTGACGTGCGCCCTGGACGACGACCAGCGGCTTCGCGGCCGCCGTGCGCCGCGCGAGGCGGGTGAACTTCCGCGGGTTCCCGATGGATTCGAGGTACATGAGCGCGACATCGGTGTCGGGGTCGTCGTACCAGTACTGAAGGACGTCGTTGCCGGACACGTCCGCGCGGTTGCCCGAGGAGACGAACGTCGACACCCCGGTCACGCCCGTGACCCCGCCGCCGCGCCGGTGCAGCCGGGAGAGCAGCGCGATGCCGATGGCGCCGGACTGCGCGAACAGGCCGATCCGCCCGGCTCGCGGCATCTCCGGAGCGAGCGAGGCGTTGAGCCGCACCTGGGGGGAGGTGTTGATGACTCCGAAGGCGTTCGGTCCGATGATGCGCATCCCGTACGTACGGGCCTGGCGTACGAGTTCGCGCTGGCGCTCCCGGCCCTCGGGACCGCTCTCGGCGTACCCGGCGGAGACCACCACGAGCCCCTGCACTCCGTGCTCACCGCACTCGGCGACGACTTCGGGGACGCGCTCGGCCGGCACGGCGACGACGGCGAGGTCGACGGGCCCGGCGATGTCACGCACGGAGCGGTGCGCGGGGACCCCGGCGAGCTCCTTCTCCTGAAGGGCCCCGTTCACCGCGTACAGGCGTCCGGTGAACCCGGCGGCGCGAAGGTTCTCGAGGACCCTGCGGCCCACTCCCCCGGGTGTGCGGCCGGCCCCGATGACGGCGACCGAACCGGGCGCGAGGAGCCGGGCCACGGACCGCCCCTCGGCCCGCTGCTCCCGCGCGCGCTGCACTGCGAGGGAGCGGTCGGTGGGCTCCAGGTCGAACTCCAGGCGTACGACACCGTCCTCGAAGCTGCGCTTCTGCTGGTACCCGGCGTCCGTGAACACCTTGATCATCTTGTTGTTGGCGGGCAGCACCTCGGCGGCGAAGCGGCGGATGTCCCGCTCCCGGGCGACGGCCCCGATGTGTTCGAGGAGGGCGGACGCGACACCCCGCCCCTGGTGGGCGTCCTGCACGAGGAAGGCGACCTCGGCCTCGTCCGCGGGAGCCGAGGCGGACAGGCCCTCGGCGTTGATGCGGTCGTAGCGTACGGTGGCGATGAACTCGCCGCCGACCGTGGCCGCGAGTCCCACCCGGTCCACAAAGTCGTGGTGGGTGAAGCGATGGACGTCCTTGGCGGACAGGCGTGGATACGGGGCGAAGAAGCGGTAGTACTTCGACTCGTCGGACACCTGCTCGTAGAAGCTGATGAGGCGGTCCGCGTCGTCGGCCGTGATGGGCCGGATGCGTGCGGTGCCGCCGTCGCGCAGCACGACATCGGCCTCCCAGTGAGCGGGGTACTCATGCCGGTCCGACGCGGTCTGCATGGGCCCCAGAGTACGGCTCGCGTCCGACAACGGCGCGAGGCGGTCCGGGGGCGACCGAGGACGACTGCCGGCCGGGACCCGCACCCGCCCGGGACACGCTTCACGCTGTGGAACAATGGTCTAGACAACCGTGAGACACCTGAAGGGCAGCATCACATGGCTGAGCGCCGCGTCAACGTCGGCTGGGCCGAGGGCCTCCACGCCCGCCCCGCTTCCATCTTCGTCCGGGCGGCCACGGCCTCCGGCGTCCCCGTGACGATCGCCAAGGCCGACGGCAACCCCGTCAACGCCGCCTCCATGCTCGCGGTGCTGGGTCTTGGCGCCCAGGGCGGCGAGGAGATCGTGCTGGCCTCAGACGCCGAGAACGCGGACGTCGCGCTCGACCGCCTGGCGAAGCTGGTCGCCGAGGGCCTCGATGAGCTTCCCGAGACGGTCTAGTCTCGCGGATCACCGTGCGGCGGAGCCGCGTCGGCCCATTCCGGGCGACGCGGCTCCGCCGTTTTCGCGTACACCGCTCGCGCCTTTTCGTGCGCCGTCCATGTGCCCGTTTCCGCCCACGCGGAAATCACCCGCACGGAAATTCCCGGCGGGTGGAAAAAGGGGCAGCAGAAATAGGCCCCAACCGAATATCCCTCTTTGTATACGGCGCCACTGTTAATGCCGCAGACCTGCCGTGTTTACGGGAGGTTGCGAAGTCCTCACACGCTCCACGCGATCACCGCTGCCGGGAAAGCGCAGCCGGTGCGCGGCCGTCGCCCGCTCGGTGTGCAGCGAGGTGATCGCCCGGGCCCGGTCACTGTCGCCGCGTGCCACGGCGTCCACGATGGCGCCGTGCTCACCCCAGGACTCGGCGGGGTGGGCCGACGCCTCCACCGAGTACATCCAGGCGATCTTGTGCCGCAACTGGGCGAGTGTCGAGGTCAGCGCGGGGCTGCCGGAGGCCTGTGCGAGCGTCTCGTGGAACCAGCCGCCGAGCGAGCGCAGATCCTCGCTGTTGCCCCTCCTGGCCCGCTCCTGACCCAGCCTGACCAGGCCTCGCAGCACCTTGAGGTGCGCCTCCGTGCGGCGCTGGGCGGCGCGCGCGGCGCCCAGCGGCTCCAGCAGTATGCGCATCTCCAGCAGGTCCGCGCCCTCCTGCTCGGTGGGCTCCGCGACGCACGCGCCCGCATGGCGGCGCGTGACGACGAAGCCCTCCGCCTCCAGGGTGCGCAGGGCCTCGCGCACGGGGACCCGCGAGACTCCGTAGCGACGCGCGAGCAGTTCCTCGGTGAGCCGGCCGCCGCGCTCGTAGACACCCGCGACGATGTCGTCACGGATCGCCGTGCATACCGAATGCGCGGGAATACGCATGACCGGACCTCCGCCTTAATCCCCGCGAAACGCGGTCGATTGACGCTCGTTCAGTGACTCTATTGCAGAGAACCGGAAATTCCGATGGCGGGCCGGAATCCATGGCTATTTTTTGGACACACCACGCCACTGAACAGGCAGTCGTCCGGTCGGAGAACAGGTCAGGACGCACGAAAGCCCCGACTCGGTGAGCCGGGGCCTTCGGGAGAGGTACGCGTGGTGTCGCGAGCCGTCAGACGTTCACGCCGTGCGAGCGGAGGTACGCCCCGGGGTCGATGTCGGAGCCGTACTCCGGGGACGTACGCGCCTCGAAGTGGAGGTGCGCCCCGGTGACGTTGCCGGTGGCCCCGGAGAGGCCTATCTGCTGACCCGGGGTGACCGTCTGGCCGACGGAGACACCGATGGACGACAGGTGGCCGTACTGGGTGTACGTGCCGTCGGTCATCTTGATGACGATGTTGTTGCCGTACGCGCCTCCCCAGCCGGCCTCCACGACCTCGCCTGAGCCCACCGCGTGGACGGCGGTGCCGCTCGCGGCGTGGAAGTCGATGCCGGTGTGGCTGCCGGAGGACCAGACGGCGCCGCCGGACTTGTAGCCCGTGGAGATGTACGAGCCGTTGATCGGCGCGGTGTACGCGTTGAGGCGCTTGCGCTCGGCCTCGCGGGCGGCACGGGCCTCGGCCTCGCGCTCCTTCTTGACCTTCTCCTCGGCGCGCTTCTCCGCGGCCGCCTCGGCCCTCTTCGCCTCTTCTTCGGCCTTCTGGAGGGCGGCGGCCTCGTCGGCGGCCTGCTGCTGCGCCTGGGCCTGCGCGTCGATCTGGTCGGCGACCGAGTCGGCGATGGTGATGGCCTGGGTGAGGCCGGTCTGCTCGACCGCGCTCTCGGCGGCGAGGGCGGGAGCGGCGAGGGTTCCGATGACACCGGTGGTGGTGAAGGCCGCGACGCCGACGGCGTGCGTGGAGGTACGGGTGAGACGGCTCGGGCGACGGTGCTTCCCGGTGGCGCGGGTGAACGCCATGAAGTGGCTGGTCCTTTCCTTCCTTCTCGCCTACCGGGTTAGCTGACGGGTTCGGAGCAGGAAGGTCTCCTACGGGCCCCCTCCGCTTCGTGGAGGGCGTCCGATTCACCCCAGGGACTTCGTATGGGTCCCCGGCTCCCCTGGCTCGCGCCGTACGGGGACTCGGCGATGACTGTCCGGTGCCGCGGGTGCGGCGCACTGCCTGACGAACAGCCGGACCGACGCTAAGCGCGGGAACTTTCAATCAACAAACGGATCAAGGCTTTTGTTGTGTATGCCACAGGGCAGACAGGCAACCTCCCCATCAATACGGACAACCTGCGAATCAATACGGACAACAGGCGAGTTGAGGACGAAGTCCGGGCAAAAGAGGGCCCAGGCGACTCTTCAGTCGCCTGGGCCCCGGCAAGCTGCCTGATCTCTACTCCGCCGGTACGACGCTCACTTCGCCGATTCCGAGGGCCTTGACCGGCTCCTCGATCTGAGCGGCGTCACCGACGAGGACGGTCACCAGACGGTCCACCGGGAAGGCGCTCACGGCGGCCGCGGTGGCCTCCACGGTGCCGGTGGCGGCGAGCTGCTGGTACAGCGTGGCCTGGTAGTCGTCCGGCAGGTGCTGCTCGACCTGGTCGGCGAGCGTGCCCGCGACGGCGCCCGCGGTCTCGTACTTCAGGGGAGCCACGCCCACCAGGTTCTGCACGGCGACGTCCCGCTCGGCGTCCGTCAGGCCCTCGGCCGCGAGGGTGCGCAGCACCTTCCAGAGGTCGTCGAGCGCCGGGCCGGTGTTCGGGGTGTCCACGGAGCCGCTGATGGCGAGCATCGCGACGCCCGTCCCGTCCGGCGCGGAGCGCAGCACCTGACCGAACGCCCGCACACCGTAGGTGTAACCCTTTTCCTCGCGCAGGACGCGGTCCAGGCGTGAGGTGAGGGTGCCGCCGAGGCAGTACGTGCCGAGCACCTGGGCGGGCCACACACGGTCGTGCCGGTCGGCGCCGACGCGGCCGATGAGCAGCTGCGTCTGAACGGCTCCGGGACGGTCGACGATGATCACGCGGCCGGTGTCGTCGGCGGTCACCGGCGGCACCGGACGCGCCTGGGCCGGCGAGCCGGTCCAGGCGCCGAGCGTGTCGCCGAGCAGGGCGTCCAGGTCGACGCCGGTGAGGTCACCGACGACGACGGAGGTGGCCGTGGCGGGGCGTACGTGCTTCTCGTAGAAGGCGCGTACGGCCGCCGAGTCGATCGCGGAGACCGTCTCCTCGGTGCCCTGGCGCGGCCGCGACATGCGCGAGGTCGCCGGGAAGAGCTGCCTGGAGAGCTCCTTGGCGGCGCGGCGGGCCGGGTTGGCGGTCTCGTGCGGGATCTCGTCGAGCCGGTTGCGCACCAGCCGCTCGACCTCGCTGTCCTCGAACGCGGGCGCCCTGAGGGCGTCGGCGAGCAGACCGAGCGCCTTGGGGAGCCTGGAAACGGGGACTTCGAGGCTGATCCGTACGCCGGGGTGGTCGGCGTGGGCGTCGAGGGTGGCGCCGCAGCGCTCCAGCTCGGCGGCGAACTCCTCGGCGGAGTGCTTGTCGGTGCCTTCGGAGAACGCCCGCGCCATGATCGTGGCGATGCCGTCCAGGCCCTGCGGCTCGGCCTCCAGCGGGGCGGCCAGGAGGATTTCGACGGCCACGACCTGCTGGCCGGGGCGGTGGCAGCGCAGCACCGTCAGGCCGTTGTCGAGCGTGCCGCGCTCGGGTGCCGGGAAGGCCCAGGGCCGGGCCTCGCCGGCCTGGGGCTGCGGGTGGAATTCCATCGTGGCGAGCTCGGTCACTTGGCCGCCTCCTCGTCGGTGTCTTCAGCGGAGTCGGCGTCATCTGCGGCATCGGCGGCGAGCGGCTCGTAGACCAGCACCGCCCGGTTGTCCGGGCGCAGGCGGGCCTTGGCGACCTCCTGGACCTCCGCGGCCGTGACCTCCAGCACGCGCTGGACGGCGGTCAGGGCGAGCTGCGGGTCGCCGAACAGCACGGCGTACCGGCACAGTTCGTCGGCGCGGCCCGCGACCGTGCCGAGCCGGTCCAGCCATTCGCGCTCCAACTGGGCCTGGGCGCGCTCCATCTCCTCGGCCGTGGGGCCCTCCTCGGCGAACCGGGCGAGCTCCTCGTCGACGGCGGCCTCGATGACCGGCACCTTGACGTCGCCGGACGTCTTCACGTCGAGCCACCCCAGGGAGGGCGCTCCGGCGAGGCGCAGCAGGCCGAACCCGGCGGCCACGGCGGTGCGGTCACGGCGTACGAGCCGGTTGTAGAGCCGGGACGACTCGCCGCCGCCGAGGACGGTCAGGGCCAGGTCGGCCGCGTCGCACGCGCGCGTGCCGTCCTCCGGCAGCCGGTAGGCGGCCATCAGCGCGCGGGCCGGGACCTCCTCCTCGACGACCTCGCGCAGCTGCTCGCCGATGGTCTCCGGCAGCGCGCCGTCACGCGGGGCGGGCTTGCCGTCGTGGCCCTTGATCGAGCCGAAGTACTTCTCGACCCAGGCGAGCGCCTGCTCCGGGTCGATGTCTCCGACAACCGACAGGACGGCGTTGTTGGGCGCGTAGTAGGTGCGGAAAAAGGCGCGCGCGTCTTCCAGCGTGGCCGCGTCCAGGTCCGCCATCGACCCGATCGGGGTGTGGTGGTAGGGGTGGCCCTCCGGGTAGGCGAGAGCGGTCAGCTTCTCGAAAGCGGTGCCGTACGGGACGTTGTCGTACCGCTGCCGGCGCTCGTTCTTGACGACGTCCCGCTGGTTCTCCATCGACTCGTCGTCGAGCGCGGCGAGCAGCGAGCCCATACGGTCGGCTTCCAGCCAGAGGGCGAGCTCCAACTGGTGCGTGGGCATGGTCTCGAAGTAGTTGGTGCGCTCGAAACTGGTCGTGCCGTTGAGCGAACCGCCCGCGCCCTGCACCAGTTCGAAGTGACCGTTGCCCTTCACCTGCCCCGAGCCCTGGAACATCAGGTGCTCGAAGAGGTGGGCAAGCCCGGTGCGGCCCTTGACCTCATGGCGCGAGCCGACGTCGTACCAGAGGCACACCGCCGCGACCGGGGTCAGGTGGTCCTCCGAGAGCACCACGCGCAGGCCGTTCGCCAGGCGGTGCTCGGTCGCTGTCAGGCCGCCGGAGCCGGCCTCGGCTGTGGCCGTGTGACCCATGGGCATGTACGTCCCTTCGATCGCGGAAAACTGCTCAATTCCTGCTAGTCGTGCCACTGTATGCAAGCGCGCCGACAGCTGGCGAAGTTCCCGCCCCGCCTACGCCGAGAGCGAGCACGCGGGCGCCCCCGGAAGCCCGTACGGACGGGTCGTGGTCCGCGTTGTCAGTGGGCCGGTCCACAATGGAGCCCGTCAGAACCCGTTCATGCCCAGGCAGAGACTGTGAAGGAGCCGCAGCAGCGATGGCCCGCCGCAGCACGAAGACCCCGCCGCCGCCCGACGACTTCGAGGAAAGAATCCTCGACATCGACGTCGTCGACGAGATGCAGGGCTCCTTCCTCGAGTACGCGTACTCGGTCATCTACTCCCGAGCCCTGCCGGACGCCCGCGACGGCCTCAAGCCCGTGCACCGTCGCATCGTCTACCAGATGAACGAGATGGGGCTGCGCCCCGACCGCGGCTATGTGAAGTGCGCCCGCGTCGTCGGCGAGGTCATGGGTAAGCTCCACCCGCACGGCGACGCGTCGATCTACGACGCCCTGGTGCGCCTGGCCCAGCCCTTCTCCATGCGCCTGCCGCTGGTCGACGGCCACGGCAACTTCGGCTCGCTGGGCAACGACGACCCGCCGGCCGCCATGCGGTACACCGAGGCCCGGATGGCCGACGCGACCTCCCTGATGACGGAGTCGATCGACGAGAACACGGTCGACTTCTCGCCGAACTACGACGGCCAGGAGCAGGAGCCGACGGTCCTCCCGGCCGCGTACCCGAACCTGCTGGTCAACGGCTCGTCGGGCATCGCGGTCGGCATGGCGACGAACATGGCGCCGCACAACCTCGGCGAGGTCATCGCCGCCGCCCGCCACCTGATCCGCTACCCGGGCGCCGATCTCGAGACGCTCATGAAGTACGTCCCGGGTCCCGACCTGCCCACGGGCGGCCGGATCGTCGGCCTCTCCGGGATCAGGGACGCGTACGAGACGGGCCGCGGCACCTTCAAGATCCGCGCGACGGTGGCCGTGGAGAACGTGACGGCGCGCCGCAAGGGCCTCGTCGTCACCGAACTGCCCTTCACGGTCGGCCCGGAGAAGGTGATCGCCAAGATCAAGGACCTGGTCGGCGCGAAGAAGCTCCAGGGCATCGCGGACGTCAAGGACCTCACCGACCGGTCGCACGGCCTGCGCCTGGTCATCGAGATCAAGAACGGCTTCGTCCCGGAGGCCGTCCTGGAGCAGCTCTACAAGCTGACGCCGATGGAGGAGTCCTTCGGTATCAACAACGTGGCGCTGGTGGACGGCCAGCCGCTCACGCTGGGCCTCAAGGAACTCCTGGAGGTGTACCTCGACCACCGTTTCGAGGTCGTGCGCCGCCGCAGCGAGTTCCGCCGTACCAAGAAGCGCGACCGGTTGCACCTGGTCGAGGGCCTGCTGGTCGCCCTGCTGGACATCGATGAGGTCATCCGCCTCATCCGCTCCAGCGACAACTCCGCGCAGGCCAAGGAACGCCTGATCGAGCACTTCTCGCTGAGCGAGATCCAGACGCAGTACATCCTGGACACGCCTCTGCGCCGTCTCACCAGGTTCGACCGCATCGAACTGGAGACGGAGCGCGACCGGCTCAACGGCGAGATCGACGAGCTGACCGGCATCCTGGACTCGGACGCCGAGCTGCGCAAACTGGTGTCGGGCGAACTGGCCGCGGTGGCCAAGAAGTTCGGCAACGAGCGGCGTACGGTGCTGCTGGAGTCCGCCGGTTCCGCCGCCACGGCCGTGCCGCTGCAGGTGGCCGACGACCCGTGCCGGGTGCTCCTTTCGTCGACGGGGCTGCTCGCGCGTACGGCGAACGGTGACCCCTTCGGGGAGGGCGACGGCAAGCGCGCCAAGCACGACCTGATCGTCTCCGCCGTCCCGGCGACCGCCCAGGGCGAGATCGGCGCGGTCACGTCCGCCGGACGGCTGCTGCGGATGAACGTCATCGACCTGCCGCAACTGCCCGAGACCGCCTCGGCGCCCAACCTCTCCGGGGGCGCGCCGATTTCGGAGTTCCTGACCCTGGAGGGCGACGAGGACGTCGTCTGCCTGACGACGCTCGACGAGTCGTCGCCCGGACTGGCCCTCGGCACACAGCAGGGCATCGTCAAGCGTGTGGTCCCGGACTATCCCTCCAACAAGGAGGAGCTGGAGGTCATCACGCTCAAGGACGGCGACCGGATCGTCGGCGCGGCCGAGCTGCGTACGGGCGAGGAGGACCTGGTCTTCATCACGGACGACGCCCAACTGCTGCGCTTCCAGTCCTCCCAGGTCCGCCCGCAGGGCCGGCCCGCGGGCGGCGTGGCGGGCGTCAAGCTCACGGACGGCGCCAAGGTCATCTCGTTCACGGCGGTCGACCCCGCGGTGGACGCGGTGGTCTTCACGGTGGCGGGTTCGCGCGGCACGCTCGACGACTCGGTCCAGACGACCGCGAAGCTGACGCCCTTCGACCAGTACCCGCGCAAGGGCCGCGCCACGGGCGGCGTGCGCTGCCAGCGGTTCCTCAAGGGCGAGGACTGCCTCAGCCTGGCCTGGGCCGGCCCCGCTCCGGCTCGGGCCGCACAGAAGAACGGCACACCGGCGGAGCTGCCGGAGATGGACCCGCGACGGGACGGCTCGGGGGTCTCGCTGGCGAAGACGGTGTCGGTGGTCGCGGGTCCGGTCTAGGGCCTAGGCGCTAGGCGTCGGCGTCCGGGCTCTGCGCCCGGGTGCCGGGGTCCTGCTCCGGCTCCTGTACGTACCTGAGGACGCCCCACATGCTCTGCTCGTCGGCGTGTGGGGCGTCCTCCTTGCACGCCTCCAGTTCCTTGGCGAGGGCGGGGGTGTCGATGCCGGAGCCGATGAGGACGAGCTGGGTGAGGCGCTCGCCCGGAGCCCAGGGCTCCGGATAGAAGCGCAGGAACCGGCCCACGGCGTGCACGGCGTACCGGTTGCGCGGGTCGGCGGGGCCGAAGTCGACGTACCCCTTGATGCGGTAGAGGCCCTCGGGCCTGCCGTCGAGGAAGTCCATCAACCGCCGGGGGCCGAGGGGCACTTCGGAGGCGAAGTCGAGGGCCTCGTAGGCGGAGTGCAGATGGCCGTCGTGACCGTGGTGGCCGTCGTGGTCGCCCTCTTCCTGCCGGTGGAGGTCGTCGAAGGAGAGCTGCCCGACGCGCTCCTCGGTCGGCCTGCGGTCGAAGAGGAACTCGGGGTCGATCCGCCCGTACGAGGCGGGCACGACGGCGGCGCGGTCGGTGAGCGTGCGGACGAGGCGGATCACACCGTCGAGGTCCGCCGCCCGGTCCGCCTTGTTGACGACGACGAGGTCCGCGAGGGCGAGATGCCGGTCGATCTCGGGATGCTTCCGGCGGGTGGCGTCGAACTCGGCGGCGTCGACCACCTCCACGAGCCCGCCGTAGACGATGCGTGGATTCTCGCTGGCGAGGAGCATCTTCACGAGCTCCTGCGGCTCGGCGAGACCGCTCGCCTCGATGACGATGACGTCGATACGGGCGGCGGGCCGGGTCAGTCGGTCCAGGTAGACGTCCAGCTCGCTCCCGTCCACCGCGCAGCACAGGCACCCGTTCCCGAGGGAGACGGTGGAGTCGCCGAGCGCACCGGCGACCGCCATCGCGTCGATCTCGATCGCCCCGAAGTCATTGACGACGGCACCGATCCGACTGCCTCCGCTGCGATGCAGGAGATGGTTGAGCAGAGTGGTCTTGCCGGACCCTAGAAAGCCGGCGAGGACGAGGACCGGAATCTGCTGGGGGCTCGCCTGACTCAACGCGCGACCTCTCTCACACCAATGCGTGCACCGGCTCGCGGACCGGCGCTCGTTGCGGGGAATGAATGCCGACCCAGGATACGAGCCGGTGGAAAGGCCGCGAAGTGAACGATTGTTAGCGGCGCTCACGGGGCACACGTCTGGCATGGCGCCGAGATGCGCGACCCGCGCTTCCCTCTGTGCGCCGCCTCTCCGCCTCCCCGCCGATCAGAGCCGCTCGGCACTCTGGGAGACGGCAAGCGCACCGCCCACCGCTCGCCGGTCCGCTCCCTGTCGACCCGCACCCGACGACCGGCGGACGGTCGCCTGATTCGGGGGTTGACATGGCCACACGGAACGATCGGATTCGGGAGTTGAGCCCCACCGTCACGGCGGGACTCGCGTTCGGCGCCGGGGTCCTTTTTGCCCTGGCCGCTCAGCAGCGACGGTACGAGCAATTGCGCCTCCGGGTCGTCCAGGTGGAGGAGACCGACCACCGGGAAGCGAGGCTCGCGGAGCAGCAGCGCCTGCAGGCCTATCTGCTGGACAAGGCCTTGGACGACCCCGACCTCGCCGAGGTCCTGAGCACCATCGAAGAGGTAGACCCCAAACGGCGGCGTCAGTATCTCTTCGCCAACGCCATGTACACCAACGCCCTGCTCGCCTACCGCGTCGGCGTCGTCAACTGGGAGGAGCTCCACGGCCATCTTCGAGTGATCTGCCAGAGCTCTGTGTTCCGCGACTACTGGGACGCGACCCACCCACATCGCGCCAGTCTCAAGGACGGATCGACGGAGGCACGAGTCGGCCAAATGGTGGATGTACTGATCCAGGATCTGGACGAAGCGGACACCGAGGAATGGTGGGTGGTGGGTGAACCGCCGGTGGAAGCGAGCCCGGTACCCGAAGGGGAACCTCCCCTCGGGGAGGGCCGGTTGGCCTAGGGGGCGTGCTGAACTCCACTTAGGCTCGGCTACGCTGGTGCCCCGTTTTCAACCGTCGAAACCTAGAAACGGGGCCCCCTTGAGAATCGTGCGCCGCATCGGTGCGTCTCCACGCGAACGAGGCAGCCTGTCCGGTGAAACCTGCCCGGACATCTTCGAACTCAGTGACGGCAACTTTGCCGTCATTGGGACCGAGGCCACAGCGTCGCTCGACGGCGAACTGCCTCCCGATGCCGCCCGCGCCGACTATGAACGCATCGTGGTGATCAGCCGCGAGACGCTCGTACGTGCCAAACGGGACATCCCCGACGACTGAGACAGTCCAGGCCATCGGCAGCATTCTGAGCGGTATCGCAGCTTCGGTCATGGTGGTTCTCGCGATCCGTAACCGCCGCAACGACCCCCCGGATCCCAATGAGTGAAGGGCGAGCGGCACAGCCCCGGCACCAACACGGTGCCGGGTCTTTGTGTGTCAGGCCCCCACCGGTGCCTGCGTCGGCACCGCCACCGGCGGAACCGGCCCCACGTACCGCGCCGCCGGACGAATGATCTTCGGATCCTCCGCCTGCTCCAGGATGTTGGCGCTCCAGCCGACCACGCGGGCCGCCGCGAACGTCGGCGTGAACATCTCGCGCGGGAGGCCGCAGAGCTCCATGACGACGCCCGCGTAGAACTCCACGTTCGTGTGAAGCTCACGGCCGGGCTTGAGCTCCGCGAGGATCGCCTCCACGTGGCGTTCGACTTCGACCGCGAAGTCGACCATGGGGCCGCCGAACCGCTGGGCGATGCCGCGGAGCATGCGAGAACGGGGGTCTTCGGTCCGGTAGACGGGATGACCGAAGCCCATGATGCGATCGCCGGCGAGGACCCGTTCACGGATCCAGGAGTCGATGCGGTCCGGCGTTCCGATCGCGTCGAGGGTGTCCAGCGCGCGGCTCGGGGCGCCACCGTGGAGCGGGCCGGAGAGGGCTCCCACCGCACCGACGAGGCAGGCCGCCACATCCGCCCCCGTCGACGCGATCACCCGGGCGGTGAAGGTTGATGCATTGAATCCGTGATCAATGGTTGAGATCAGGTACTGCTCGATCGCCCGCGCCCGCCCGGGGTCCGGTTCCGAACCCGTGAGCATGTAGAGGTAGTTGGCGGCATACGGCAGGTCGTCACGCGGCTCGACCGGATCCAGGCCCTGCGCGAGCCGGTGGAGCGCCGTGAACAGCGTCGGCACCGCCGCCGACGCCGCGAGTGCGTCCGCACGACGCTGATCGGCGTCGATGTCGTACACAGGGCGGAACCCCCGCGCCGCACCGAGCAGCGACAACGCGGTCCGCATCCCGGCGAGTGCCCCGGATCGCCGGCCGGCCGCGGCGATCGCGGGCAGCGCGGCCCGCACCTCGTCGGGCAGCCGCCGCAGTTCCGCCGTTCGCGCCACGAAGGCGGACCGCTGTGCCGCGTCCGGCAGTTCACCGTGGACCAGCAGATGCCATACGTCCTCGAACCCGCGGGTCTGCGCGAGTTCGACGGCCGAGTACTGGCGGTAGTGATAGAACCCCTCGATCCCTCTGACATCACCCAGCACGGTGTCGGTGACGACGACGCCCGCGAGTCCTCGCGGTACGCCGACAGAGGCGGTCGCGGCTCGGTTGATCGACATGCTTTCCTCCCTGGACTTGATTCGACTGTCCATGCTTGACTCAATCCCTGTCAATATTGATTGAATCAACATTCACTGCACAGATACGGTGACGCCCATGAGGGATCAAGAACCGTCCCCCGCGCACGAAGGGCGGCGGATGAGCACCAAAGAAGCCGCCGAACTGCTCGGCGTGAAGGCGGAGACCGTGTACGCGTACGTGAGCCGCGGCCAGCTCACCAGCCGACGCAGTCCGGGCGGCCGGAGCAGCACCTTCGACGCCAAGGAGGTGGAAGCCCTCGCCCGTCGCAACAGACGTGAGCCGGCCGAGAGTTCACCGGCTGCGGGCAGGCTCTCCGTGCGCACGCGGATCACCTTGATCGACAAGGACCGCTACTACTTTCGGGGGGTCGACGCCACCGAACTGGCCGCGCGCCACTCCTACGAAGAGGTCGCCGAGTGGCTCTGGACGGGCGTGCTGCACCCCGGCGTCACCTTCACGGCCCCGGAGGCGTCCGTCGCCGTGGCCCGCCGCGCCGTCGACGCACTGCCCGAGCACGCGGGCCCGACCGACCGGCTCCGCGTGGCGGCCATCGCCGCGGCGACCGCGGACCCGCTGCGCTTCGACCTCTCCGAGGAAGCCGTCCTCGGCACGGCCCGCACCCTGATCCCCACGCTCGTCGCCGCCCTGCCGCCCAAGAGGCACGACCATCGTGACGGGGACGGACTGGCACAGCGCCTGTGGGCCCGGCTCAGCGGCCGCGAGGCCGACGAGGCGTCCCTGCGCGCCCTGGACACGGCCCTCGCGCTGCTCGTCGACCACGACCTCGCCGCGTCGACGCTCGCGGTCCGGGTCGCCGCCTCGGCCCGCGCCCACGCGTACGCCGCCGTCTCGGCGGGCCTCGGCGTCCTCGAAGGCCCCCTGCACGGAGCGGCCAGCGGCCTCGCCCACAGGATGCTCCTCGACGTCCTGGACCAGGGCAGTGCGGCCCCGGTGGTCGCGGACGAACTGCGTGCCGGGCGCCGCGTCCCGGGGCTCGGCCATCGGATCTACCCGGGCGAGGATCCACGCGCGCGAGCCCTGTTCGCCCTCCTGGAGGAGGTCCCCGGCGCCGCACCCGCCTTGGCGGCGGCCCAGGACGTCGCGGCCACAGCGGCCCGTCACGTGCCCCTGCACGCCAATATCGACCTTGCCCTCGCCGTCTTCACGGCCGCGTCAGGCATGCACGCCTCCGCGGGCGAGACCATCTTCGCGGTGGCCCGTACGGCCGGCTGGATCGCCCACATTCTGGAGGAGTACGCCGAGGCACCCCTGCGCATGCGCCCGAGCGGGCACTACGTGGGCGCGCGGCCACCTCAGCCACTTCCGGAGCAATAGCACCACGGGGTTCGGAAGTCGCCTGCCGTCAAGTCAGGTTAGGCTCACCTCTGTGAGTACGTGCGCGAAGGTCTCCCGGGACCTGGAGGAGCCCCTCGCGGGGACTGCCGCCACCGCCAGGACGTGGCTGCTGGTGGAGCAGCCCGGCCCCTGGGGCGCCAGAGCGCTGACCTCGAGCCATCTGGACCCCGCGCTCGGCCGCGCCCTGGAAGAGGCCGCCGAAGGCACCGGCGTACGGGTCGCACTGATCCGCCGCCCGGGGCGCCACGCCGACTGCCACACGGTCGCCGCGCGTCAGGTGTACGCGGCCCACACCACCCCGGGAAACGTATGGCTGCACAACGCCACCATCTCGGACCCCGAGCAACTGCTCAAAATTGACTTCGCCGAACTCGGCAGGGGCCTGCCCCAGACCTTCGACGCGGCTCTCGACGGCCGCCCGCACACCGGCGACCCGCTCGCCCTCGTATGCACCAACGGCAAGCGCGATCGCTGCTGTGCCCTGCTCGGCCGCCCCCTCGCCGCCGAACTCGCCGCCTCCGGAGTGGAGGGCGCATGGGAGGTCACTCATCTGGGGGGCCATCGCTTCTCACCCACCCTCCTCGTCCTGCCGTTCGGGTACGCGTACGGACGCGCCGAGGCCCATGCCGTCAAGGAGATCCTCCAGGGCGTACGGGAAGGGCGTGTCGTGGGCGACGGGTGCCGCGGGAGCTCCGCCTGGGAGCGTCCCGGGCAGGCCGCCGAGCTTGCGGTGCGCACGGCGGCGCAGGAGGACACCGCGGGCGCGCTGAGCATCGTCCGTACGGACGGCGCGGGCCCCTGGGAGGTGACGGTCGCCCACACCGACGGCCGCCGCTGGCTCGTCACGGTCGTCCAGGGCGCCGCGCTGCCGCCCCGCCGGGAGAGCTGCGGGTCTGCCCTCGGCTCCCCGGCCCGGATGGATGTGCCGGCGGTGCGCGAGCTGCCCCGCACAGTCCTCGCGGGCCGCGCAGACCACTGACCACACCTTCTAAACGAGATCCACGCCACACCCCCTACGGCACGGCGCGCCCCTCCCCGTACCGTCATAGGCATGAGCCCCACTGCCCCTGCACGACGACTCCGTCTCGGCATGCCGAAACGGATGTTCTCGCAGGTGCTGCTGATGCAGGTGGCGATCGCCGCCGGAGTCGCCGTACTCGCGACCGGACTGTTTCTCGCTCCGCTCAGCGACCAGCTGGACGACCAGGCGATGCGCCGCGCGCTCGCGATCGCGCAGACCACGGCGGCGCAGCCGCGTCTCGCCGAGGAGCTGGCGTCGACGAAGCCCTCGGCCGACGGGCCCGTGCAGGCCACGGCGGAGCGGATCCGCAAGGCCAGCGGGGCCGAGTACGTCGTGGTGATGAACATTTACGGCACGCGCTGGTCGCACACCAACCCGGCAGAGATCGGCGGGCACGTCTCGACCGACCCCGGGCAGGCCCTGGCCGGCCGGGATGTCATGGAGATCGACAGCGGCACGCTGGGCCGCTCGGCGCGCGGCAAGGTGCCGTTGCGGGACGCCGCGGGCGATATCGTCGGCGCGGTCTCGGTCGGCATCGAGTACGACAGTGTGCGGGCCCGGCTCATCCACGCGATCCCAGGGCTCTTCGCGTACGCGGGCGGGGCCATGGCCGTCGGCGCGCTGGCCGCCTATCTGATCTCCAGGCGAGTCCATCGACAGACCCGTGACCTGGCCTTCTCGGACATCGCCGGGCTCCTCTCGGAGCGAGAGGCCATGCTGCACGGCATCAGGGAGGGCGTCGTCGCGCTCGACCGCGCGGGCAGGATCCGGCTCCTCAACGACGAGGCTCAGCGCCTGCTGGGCATCGATGACAACGCCGTCGGGCAGCCTCTCGAAGCAGCGCTCGGAGACGGCCGTACGACCGACGTGCTGGCCGGCACCGTCACCGGAACGGATCTGCTCACCGTCCGCGGCCAGCGTGTCCTGGTCACCAACCGCATGCCCACCGACGACGGCGGCGCCGTCGCCACCCTCCGCGACCGCACCGAACTGGAACAGCTCGGTCGCGAGCTCGACTCCACCCGCGGCCTGATCGACGCCCTGCGCGCCCAGGACCACGAGCACGCCAACCGGATGCACACGCTGCTCGGCCTGCTGGAACTGGAGATGTACGACGACGCCGTCGAGTTCGTCGGGGAGGTGGTCGGCGACCACAGGGCCACCGCGGAACAGGTCACCGAGAAGATCCACGACCCGCTGCTCGCCGCCCTCCTGGTGGGCAAGGCCACCGTCGCGGCGGAGCGCGGCGTGGCCCTGTGGATCTCCGACACGACGCTGTTTCCCGATCGGCTGATCGACCCCCGGGGTCTGGTCACGATCGTCGGGAACCTCGTCGACAACGCGCTCGACGCCGTGGCGGGCACCCTCCACGCGCGCGTGGAGGTCGAGTTGCGCGCCGAGGGGCGCACAGCCGTGCTCAGGGTGCGGGACACCGGACCGGGAATCCCGGCCGAACAGCGGGAGTTGATCTTCACGGACGGGTGGTCCACCAAGAAGCCCCCGGCCCACCGCAAGCGCGGGATCGGTCTCTCCTTGGTGCGCCGGCTCGCCGAGCGGCAGGGGGGCAGCGCGGAGGTCGCGGAGGCGGACGGCGGAGGCGCCGAGTTCACGATCGTGCTCCCGGAGGCCCTGACGGAGCCGGACCTCACGCCGGTCGCCGCGCACGTTCCCGGATCGGGCTCCGGACCCGGCTCTGATTCTGGCCCTGGACCGAAGAAGGCCACCGCCGTCACCACGACCACCAAGGAGGAGTCGCGATGATCGAGGTACTGGTCGTGGACGACGACACGCGGGTCGCTCGGGTCAACGCCGCCTACGTGGAGAAGGTCGCCGGCTTCCACGTTGCGGGCGAGGCGCACTCCGCGGCGGAGGCCCTGCGTCAACTGGAGGCGTTGCCCCAGCTGGACCTGGTGCTGCTTGACCACTACCTGCCGGACGAGACGGGTCTCGCGGTCGTCCAGGAGATGCGCAGACGCGGCCACCAGACCGACGTGATCATGGTGACAGCCGCCCGTGACATCTCCACGGTCCAGGCAGCGATGCGGCAGGGCGCACTCCAGTACCTCGTGAAACCGTTCGCCTTCGCCGGGCTGCGCGCCAAGCTGGAGGCGTACGCCGAGTTGCGCCGCACTCTCGACGGCGGCGGCGAGGCCGAACAGGCCGAGGTCGACAAGATCTTCGGAGCCCTCTCCGCGGGCTCGGAGCCCGATCTGCCCAAAGGGCACTCCCCCACCACCGCGGAGGCCGTACGCCGGGCTCTGGTGACCGCCGAAGGCCCCCTGTCGGCCCAGGAGATCGCGGACCGCACCGGACTCAGCCGACAGACCGCCCAGCGCTATCTGAAGCTCCTGGAGCGCACAGGACGGGCCACCCTGACCCTGAAATACGGTGACGCCGGCCGCCCGGAACACCGTTACGTCTGGGCCACCCGCGCCTGAGGAGACCGCCGGAGTCTTGTGCGTGTGCGGCGTTCTTCTGCTTACAGAAGGGTGTTGTGTTCGTTTTGCTCGCGCTACAACACTGGAGCCGACAGCCCGGGCCCACCGCTCGCCCGGGCTCGGGAAGAGAGGCCCGATGATTGACGTCCTGGTCGTGGACGACGATGTGCGTGTCGCCGAGATCAACGCCAAGTACGTGGAAAGGGTCCCCGGTTTCCGGGTGGCCGCCCGCGCGCACAGCGCCGCCCAGGCCCTGGCCGCGGTGGCCGACGAGCCCGTCGACCTGATGCTGCTCGACCATTACCTGCCTGACCGGACAGGGCTCGAACTCGTCCACCGGATGCGGGAGCTCGGCCACGGCGCCGACGTCATCATGATCACCGCGGCCGGTGACGTGGAGACCGTGCGGGCCGCGATGCGCCTCGGTGCCCTGCACTACCTGGTCAAGCCGTTCACCTTCGCCACGCTGCGCACCCGGCTCGACTCGTACGCCACGCTGCGCCGCACCGTGGAGCGGGTGGGCGGCCAGGGTGTGGCGGGCCAGGAGCAGGTCGACCGCATCTTCGGGGCGCTCCGCACGACACCCGACCCCTCCCCGCCCGACCTCCCCAGCGGCCACTCCGAGCCGACCTCGGACCTGATCTGCGCCGCCCTGCATCAGGCCGACCACCCTCTCTCGGCTCACGAGGTCGCCGCCGAAACCGGCCTCAGCCGCTCCACGGCCCAGCGCTACCTGCGCCACCTGGAACAGGCCGGACAGCTGCGGCTCACCCTCAAGTACGGGGACACCGGGCGCCCCGAGCATCGCTATGCGTGGGTGGCGCCTTGACGGGAGGTGTGGGGGTTGTGCGGGGCGGGGTCGACGCGACGTCCGTCAGACCGCCCCCGCCCCCGTGAGCGCCCGTACTTCGGTCTCCGCGTGCTTGGCCTCGTCCGGCGGTTCCGCCGAGGTGACCGTGCCGAGCCAGCCCGCGAGGAAGCCGAGGGGGATCGACACCAGGCCCGGGTTCTCCAGCGGGAAGCACTGGAAGTCGACACCCGGGAACAGCGACGCGGGGCTCCCCGACATCACGGGCGACAGCGCCACGAGCAGCAGGGCGGGCAGCAGCCCCCCGTACACGGACCACACCGCGCCGCGTGTCGTGAAGTTCCGCCAGAACAGCGAGTACATCAGCACCGGCAGATTCGCCGACGCGGCGACGGCGAAGGCGAGTCCCACCAGGAACGCCACGTTGAGGTCGCGCGCGAGCAGCCCCAGCGCGATGGCGACGATGCCGATACCCACCGCGGCGGTCCGTGCCACGGCCACCTCGCTGCGTGGCTTGCTCCGCCGGCGCCGCAGCGACGCGTACAGGTCGTGGGCCACGGACGCCGAGGAGGCGAGCGTGATGCCGGCGACCACCGCGAGGATGGTGGCGAAGGCGATCGCGGCGACGATCGCGAACAGAACCGTTCCTCCTGTTGACGCCGCGCCGCCGCCCAGATCGAGCGCCAGCAGCGGAACGGCCGTGTTCCCGGACGCGTTCGACCCGCGTACGGCATCGGGGCCGACGATCGCCGCCGCTCCGAAACCCAGAACGATCGTCATCAGGTAGAAACCGCCGATGAGACCGATCGCCCAGACGACCGAGCGGCGCGCGGCCCGCGCGGTCGGCACGGTGTAGAAACGCGACAGGATGTGCGGCAGTCCGGCCGTGCCGAGCACCAGCGCGAGACCCAGGCTGATGAAGTCGAGGCGCGCGGTCCAGTCCCCGCCGTACTTCAGGCCCGGCGCGAGGAACGAACTCCCGTGCCCGCTGCGCTCCGCCGCAGAACGCAGCAACTGGTTGAAGTCCCCGTGAAACCGCACCAGGACGAGCACGGTCAGCGCGATCGCCCCACCCATCAGCAGGACCGCCTTGACGATCTGGATCCACGTGGTGGCCCGCATGCCCCCCATCGACACGTAGACGACCATGAGCGCGCCGACACCGATGACCGTCCAGGCCTGGGCCGCCTCGCTCGTACCTCCCAGCAGCAACGCGACCAGGCTGCCCGCCCCGACCATCTGCGCCACCAGATACAGAACGGACACGGTCACCGAGGAAGTTCCCGCCGCGATCCGCACCGGCCGCTCGCTCATCCGGGCCGCGACGACGTCGGCGAGCGTGAACCGCCCGCAGTTGCGCACCAGTTCGGCGACCAGGAACAGCACCACGAGCCAGGCGACGAGAAAGCCCACCGAGTACAGCAGCCCGTCGTAGCCGAAGAGTGCGATCAGCCCCGAGATGCCGAGGAAGGAGGCGGCGGACATGTAGTCACCCGCGATGGCAAAACCATTCTCCATGGGAGAGAAAAGCCGCCCGCCCGCGTAGAACTCCTCAGCCGAACCATGGCGGTGACGGCTCACCCAGGTCGTGATCCCCAGTGTGACCGCGACGAACACGCTGAACAGCAGCAGCGCCAGCGTCTGATGGTTCCCGGTCACCGCTCACCACCCGTGACGCTCCGCGTCAGCTCCTGGGTGTCCCAGCGCAGATCGAGCGCGGCCCGGTCTCTGCGCAACCGGGCGTGCCGCGCGTATGCCCAGGTGAACAGGAACGTGGTGAGGAACTGCCCGAGCCCCGCGAGCATCGCCACGTTCACGGCACCGGCGACGGGCCGCGCCATGAACCCGGGCGCCGTCGTCGCCGTCACCACATAGGCCACGTACCAGGTGAAGAAGACGGCGACGGCCGGGACCACGAACCTCCGGTACCGGCTGCGCACCTCCTGGAAGGCCGCACTGCGCTGCACCTCCAGATAGACGTCGGCCGCGCGGGCGGTCCGGTCCTCGTGCTCTCCGCGCGCGGGAGGCACGGCGGGAGCGGGCGCGCCCGTACCGTCCAACTCACCCCAGCCGGAGGCGAGCGCGTCGTACCAGGGGTCGTCGAACCGGACGTTTCCGGAGTCGGGACCGTCGTACTTCTCCACCGAACTCTCCTTGTCCGCGGCCCGATTCGGCCGCGTGCCCCAAGGATGGACAGAACGGGAAGATCCCTGACTCTTCTCACTGTGCTCTTCACCCCATCAGGTGACACTCCCCCCGGGTGACCGCACAAGAACCCTCCCGTAGGCGTAACGGACCGCCTGCGCAGGGTCCTTGAGCCGGTAGCAGATCGGAGCCTGAGTGGAACCCGGGAGCTCCCAGCCTCCACCCAGGGGTGGAGGCGCCCTCTTGGACGCCTCCCTCTGCCTCGTCGGACCGCCTACGCGTCGATGCGTGAGCGGTCCAGTGTCGCCGCGGAGCTGGAGATGAACTCCTTGCGCGGGGCGACGTCGTTGCCCATCAGCAGATCGAACACCTGCTCGGACGCCTCCAGGTCGGAGATGTTGATCCGGCGCAGGGTTCGGTGGCGCGGATCCATGGTCGTCTCGGCCAGCTGGTCGGCGTCCATCTCCCCCAGACCCTTGTAGCGCTGGATCGAGTCCTTGTACCGCACGTTCTTGCGCTGGAGCTCCAGCAGGGTCTCCCGCAGCTCACGGTCCGAGTACGTGTAGATGTACTTGTCCTGCCCCTTCTTGGGCTGGCTGAGCTCGATGCGGTGCAGTGGCGGCACCGCCGCGAAAACCCGTCCCGCCTCGACCATCGGCCGCATGTACCGCTGGAACAGCGTCAGCAGCAGGATGCGGATGTGCGCGCCGTCGACATCGGCGTCGACGAGGAGAATGATCTTTCCGTAGCGCGCCGCGTCGATGTCGAAGGTCCGGCCGGATCCGGCTCCTATGACCTGGATGATCGCGCCGCACTCGGCGTTCTTCAGCATGTCCGTCACGGACGCCTTCTGAACGTTGAGGATCTTGCCGCGGATCGGCAGCAACGCCTGGAACTCGGAGTTCCGGGCGAGCTTGGCGGTGCCGAGCGCCGAGTCGCCCTCGACGATGAACAGCTCGCTGCGCTCCACGTCGTCGCTGCGGCAGTCGGCGAGCTTGGCCGGCAGCGAGGAGGACTCCAGAGCCGTCTTCCGGCGCTGCGCGTCCTTGTGCTGGCGGGCGGCGATCCGCGTACGGGCGGCGGACACGGCCTTCTCCAGGACGACGCGGGCCTGGGCGGCCGCATCGCGCTTCGTGGAGGTCAGGAACTCCTTCAGCTCCTTGGAAACCACGTTCGTCACGATGCGGCGGGCCGCCGAGGTGCCGAGCACCTCCTTGGTCTGACCCTCGAACTGCGGCTCGGCCAGGCGCACGGTGACCACCGCCGTGAGACCTTCCAGCGCGTCGTCCTTGACGACGTCGTCCTCGGCGACACGCAGCAGCTTCTTGGTGCGCAGCACCTCGTTGACCGTCTTCGTGATGGCCTGCTCGAAGCCGGCGACGTGCGTGCCCCCCTTGGGCGTCGCGATGATGTTCACGAACGACTTCAGGGTCGTGTCGTAGCCCGTACCCCAGCGCAGCGCGATATCGACGGCGAGTTCACGGGTGACCTCGGTCGGCGTCATCTGCCCGTGGTCGTCGAGGACCGGGACCGTTTCCTTGAAGATGCCCTGGCCGGAGAGGCGGAGCACGTCACAGACCGGCTTGTCCGTGGCCAGGTACTCGCAGAACTCACTGATGCCGCCGTCGAAGCGGAAGGACTCCTCACCCTTGCTGCCGCCCTCGCCGAGTCCGAACTCGTCGCGGACGACGATGGTCAGGCCGGGCACCAGGAAGGCGGTCTGCCGGGCGCGCTGGTGCAGGTCCTCCAGAGAGAGCTTGGCGTCCTTGAGGAAGATCTGGCGGTCGGCCCAGTAGCGCACCCGCGTGCCGGTGCGGGTCTTGGGAATCCTCTTGAGCTTGCGCAGCCCGCTCGACGCGTCGAAGGCGGCGTCGGCACCGTCCGCCTTGAAGGCGCCCGGAGTGCCCCGCCGGAAGCTGACCGCATGGGTGTGCCCCCCACGGTCCACCTCGACGTCCAGGCGGGCCGAGAGCGCGTTCACCACGGAGGCACCCACGCCGTGCAGACCGCCGGAGGCCGCGTACGAGCCGCCGCCGAACTTGCCGCCGGCGTGCAGCTTGGTCATCACGACCTCGATGCCGGAGAGGCCGGTTTTGGGCTCGACGTCGACCGGGATGCCGCGGCCGTTGTCCCGCACTTCGACGGAGCCGTCGTCGTGCAGGGTCACGTCGATGTGGTCGCAGTAGCCTCCGAGGGCCTCGTCCACGGAGTTGTCGATGATTTCCCAGAGGCAGTGCATCAGACCGCGGCTGTCGGTCGACCCGATGTACATGCCCGGGCGCTTCCGCACGGCCTCAAGCCCCTCGAGGACGAGAAGGTGCCGCGCGGTGTAGTTGGAACCGTCCCGGTCTGCTCCTGTCAGCAGCGCTGTGGACGGCACGGACGTCTCGGCGGTCACGCGGTTCGCTCCTCGCTGAATTTCAGATGGGGCCCTTTTGGGTAAGGGGCCGGCTTCGGTCGCCGGTCCGAGGGTACCGAGGCCTGGTAGAGCCGTTGTAACGCCACCCTCGTCCGAAACTCAGACTAGTCCAGAGTCGCATGCGTGTTCGATCCCTCGTTGGAGTGAAGTACATATCACGTTCCCTTCCAGGCATGAACCATTTAGGCTCCGGGCACGTCCTCATGAACAACCGGCAAGCCAGCCGGGAGGACTGAACCTGACAGAGCGCGAACCCGTAAGACACAAAGACACGCAATACGGCTCATTCGCCGCCAACCGGCAGCAGACAGCCGACTCGGAAAGATTTTTTTCGAGGAAGAGCCACGAGCGGGAACGTTTTCGGCCTGGTTGGATGTTGACCCTGGTACGACAGCTCGTCGAGCTAGAGAAGAGGCGACGTGACTACTGTTCTGACCCCCGCGAGCCCGCTGACGGCCGCTGACCGCTGCGACCGTTGCGGCGCCCAGGCATATCTGCGCGTCGTCCTCCTCAGCGGTGGTGAACTGCTCTTCTGTGCCCACCATGGGCGCAAGTTCGAGCCGGAACTCAAGAAGATCGCCGCTGAGATACAGGACGAGACGGAGCGGCTGACTACCGCCCCGGCAAGCGCCAACGACGAAGAGCACTGACACTTCGCGTTCGACGACGAGCCAGCTCCGGCACAGCCCACCGGCCCGGTCGACCGGGCCACGTCTTCGAGTAC